>WQVW01000029.1 GCA_009785655.1 Oscillospiraceae bacterium
GGCATCTTTATATTCTGGATTTGCGTCAATCACAGGGCGCAGGGAATGCAAAACTTCCGTCACGGCCTGAATAAACTCAGATTGGTCAGGGTTGCGCTGTTGTAAGCCTTCTAATACTTCACCGATGTATGACATATGGCAGATCTCCTTTGTAATTCATATCCTCTAATCCCGTTAGGTATTATACCAGACAACGGGAAGCATTGCAAGAATCGAATGGAAAAATTGCATAAACATTTACCGCACAACGCCGTAAGCATTCGGCACGATGCATATATACGTCTTGCCGCGGCCTAGGACAAGCGGCGTACCGTCTAATAAGCTGTAAACAAACGGTGCCGAATAACTTTCTTTCGACCATTCGATTTCGACATAAGATCCACCGGAGAACAAGTACCCTCTGCCATTGCCTGTCAGGGTGATGCGCAGTCTGCCAGCAGAGTCGATCACGGATACGGTCGTATACAGTACTAACACGTTAGTTGCGGCGACTTGTGTGTTATCGTTACCATCCGCATACGCGCCGCCGTGCTGGCTGACGTAGTACAGTCCGCTGTCTGCATCGAACGAGAAGGCCGTTGATTTCCCCGCAGAGAACCTAACAGTAAAGTCGGTGACAGAATTGCCGCCGTGGGACGAGACATCTTCAATCTCCCCGAATTTTAACGCGGATTCAAAATCATCATGATGCTCTAATCTAAAATCATATGTGGGCAAATAGCGTGAAATCAACTCGCCTGATGTGAGCAAACTATGCTCAAAACCCATTATGCGTTGTCGTTCCTGATTTCGGAAGAAGATGTCGGTGTGTCTCCCGTGAACACCATCTAGACGCGTGATGTTTCTGTTTGAGAGCACCGTGTAGGCACCAGGGGAGCCGCCGGCGAAGATAAATATTGCGTCGTGCCCCTGGGCAAGGTCAATAAAATAGTCCCGCGCACTACGGACACTGCCGATAGCCTCGACCACGGAAATGTCCTGAAAAACAGCCAGCATACGTGTCAAGCCACCTTCAACAGGAACTTCGTATATTATATCAGCCTGAGAAACTCCAAGCTGTGGTTGCGCGATGCTTAAATTATTAATCACTATCGCCAATGGTCTGAGGTGGGATATATCTGTATCAGTAGACAAGCCTGTCAATGGATTGCGATACTGTATGTTATGTTCTGGCTCTGGCTCCGGTTCAAATTCCGGCGCGGGTTCAGGTTTCGACTTATCGGGTATAGGGCCTTCCACGACCGGGGGATATTCAACTTCATCAAGTGTAAGGATTCCGCGTCCGCACATCACAAATGTCAGGGCTAAGAGAACTACAACAATAACCAATGGGATTATACGATTCATGTACTGCTCCAATATTTTTGTTTTATTCGCAATTTTATCAGCACATTCGCGCTGTGTCAACTTTACTTGAAGTTATGTGTATGTTATAATGACCAAAATTGTTTAATGCAGGGGCTTTTAGTGCTTGCAGTAATTGGAGTTTTGCTTATGGAAAGTAATTTCGGCTTTATTCATGAAAAGCTTGATATAAAGATACTGATTCTGTTCATTCTGCGCCGCCTGCCGGAGCCGATCACACTGGATGTGCTGACAGACTTAACCATGTGCGACGACGGGATCAACTATTTCGACTTCGCAAACTGTGTGGAAGAACTTGTCCAGACAGAGCATCTGCGGTTGAAGAACGGACGTTATTCGCTGACGGAAAAAGGCCGCCGCAATGGCGAAATTACGGAGGTTAACCTGCCGTATAGTGTGCGCATGAAAGCGGAGAAATCCACAACTGCCCTACGCGCTGTGCAGAGCAGAAACTCAATGATAAAAACCACACACAAAAAAAATGATCCCGGCGGCAGTTGCACAGTGACGCTGGCGTTATCGGATGGTGTTGGTGAGATTATATCAATGAAGCTTTTTGCCGCCAATGAAAGTCAAGCGCTGGATTTGGAAAAAGGCTTCCGCAAAAATGCGGAAAAGATATATAACGAACTGATTAAGTTAATACTTGAAATGTAGGTAAACTATGCTTTATAAATATACACTGCATACGTCCAACGAGGATTTTTACAACATCACACAACAAGTTCGCGAAGCTATTGCAAAAAGTGGACTGAGAACGGGAGCGGCCGTTGTTTTTTGTCCGCATACAACAGCAGGCATTACAATAAATGAAAACGCTGATCCCAGCGTGGTGCATGACATGTTGCTGGGATTAAACAGGGCTTTCCCGGATTGCGCAGAATTCCGCCATGAGGAGGGGAACAGCAGTGCGCACTTGAAGGCAAGCACGGTTGGATCCAGTGTAATTGTTATTATCGATAATGGAAAACCGATCCTGGGCACATGGCAGGGGATCTACTTCTGTGAATTTGATCCGCCGAGAAACAGGGAGTTTTTTGTGAAGGTGACAGGAGATGGGAATGTATGACTGTGAATGACGAACTGAAGCAGCTGATCACTATCTTGCGAAGTGCCGAGAATATCGTATTTTTCGGCGGAGCCGGGGTATCTACCGAGAGTGGGATACCCGATTTTAGGAGCGAGGACGGCCTTTATAACTCCAAGTACAAATATCCGCCGGAAACGATGTTATCGCACAGCTTTTTCGTGGAAAACACCAGCGAGTTTTACCGCTTTTACAAGGACAAAATGCTACACCCGAATGCGTTGCCGAATGATGCGCACTTTGCGCTTTCCGCCTTGGAAGAACACGGCAAGCTGAAAGCGATTATTACACAAAACGTAGATGGTCTGCACCACAGCGCAGGGAGTCTAAAGGTACTGGAATTACACGGCTCACGCGGGAGATACTATTGCATGGCATGCGGCAAGAGCTATACCATGGATATTGTACTTGAGACAGAAGATGTGCCCTTGTGCCAATGCGGCGGCATCATCCGGCCGGATGTGGTGTTGTATGAAGAAGGGTTAGATCAACGCATACTGGGGGAAGCGATTAGTGTGATCAAGGCCGCAGAGGTGTTGATTGTCGGTGGTACATCGCTGAATGTCTATCCGGCTGCCGGGTTGATTCAATACTACAATGGGGATAAGCTCGTATTGATAAACAAGTCTGAAACCAGCTATGATAGTTATGCGAATCTGATCATCAGAGACAATATAGGTGAGACGCTGGGCGCAGCGGTCAGGGATGTTTTTGGAGCCATATAAAAAGCCGATGCATCTTGTTGACAAACGGTGAATAAACAGTATAATGATACTATGAGCAAAGAATAAAAACGTCAATGAACAAAAGGAGTGGAATAAATGAGTGTAGAGCTTGAAAACAGGCAGCCGGATACGACCCTTACTAATCCTGATAAAGGCAAACCCAAAGCGATAGCGTCTTTAGTATTGGGAATTATCTCAATAGTTTTCGGTTGGGTGCCATTACTTGGTTTGGCTTGCGGTATTGTCGGGCTTGTGATGTCGTCTTTGGCAAAGAAAGATGGCTGCAGAACGGGGATGACCACAGCCGGATTGGTTCTGTCGATCATAGGCGTAGTTTTTGGCGCAATTTATACAATTATGTGGGCAGTTGTCGGCGCAGCTTTTGGTGCGTTGTGGAGAGCTGGAAGCTTCTACTGGTAAAACTGCGTGCGCAGACCATGGCCTCTGGTGTGATTGAGGCGTCCGGATGGAATAATAGTCAGATAATGAAAACTCCCGTCTAACGTTTAGACGGGAGTTTTTGATTTTTATCAATCAGTATGGGATTGTCAGTAACCGTTTAATGCTTCACTGATTTCCGGTTTTGCGTAAATCAACAGACGGGCATGATCGCTGGACGAGCCTATGCAGGTAGATAAAATTAAAATTTGATCTGTGGTACCGAAAAATTCCGCCGTTGCGTTCGGATCGTTGAAATTCAGCGTGTATATGCGATTCCAGGCATCGGTGCGCTGTACATTAAAAATGCGATAGATCAGCTTTTCGCCGTCTGCCGTGATGATGATAATGTCGGCATGTTCGTTTAAAAAGTCTCTGTCAAGAAATCTGCGGAGGGATGAAAACATGGAGCCATCTCTCATATTATGTCCGTGTATCATGATCGCCGCCCCATCAAAGCCGTCTGTGCACCGATAATCCATAAATATAGCACCGGCGGGATTGCGAGTGCCGCTGAAAGTGGTATGAAGATACATCTCGTTGTCACGTCCGCGCACAACAGGGTAATCTACATCGGTACCGGGAATAGCAATCCACCCGATAAAATCAGGGTTAATATCTGCAAGCTCATTGAGAGAGGCTTCGATTTGTTCCTGCCATGTGGGCGGTTGCGGAATATCTTCCGCTGTGGGATATTCCATGTCAGTGGCAGCAAGCGTCTCATCCTGTGCCGTTGCAGGCGCATCTATTTGTGTTGTGTGCGTGCGGTGCTGTTCAAGCAGGGGAGGGGACGCTATCATTGCCGCAATGGCTGTACTAATTTCACGAAGATGGTCATATTCTGCGTGTGCAGCGGCATCATCGCGGGATGCGAGCCATAATTTATGGGCGGAAAACACGACAAGCGCAAGCCCGGCGGCAAATATAGCGATCAACAGCCATCTGCGCCGTGTGATAGGTTTTGTTTTGTTGTCGATGTTGCGTTTGCTCATGTCGATCTCCTGCTTTTGTGTTATCCTTTGCGAGAAATGCAAATCCCCGGCTATGGAAAAGCCGGGGATTTGTGATGCAATGATTTACACTCTCAGTGCGGCTTGGAATGCTGCGTTATTGGCTTCGCATATCGTTGCGACCTCTTTGCAGTCGCCGACAATATGCACATCCGTCTCAGGTGCGGATCTACGCAGGGATTCCACCACATCTGTAAGCGGACGCATACCAACGGCGAGAAGCACGGTGTCAGCGGGATATTCCGCAACATTGCCGTTGACTTCGCAGATGATTTTGTCGTCTTTGACTTCGAGGAGTTTTGTCTCATAGTTAATCGGAATATTCTCATCTTCGATGATCTTTGTGAACTCACGTGCGGCGGCACCGGCACCCTTGGCTAAGTTCATTGATGCGGTGGCTTGATCTGCAAGTTCTATCACCATAACGTCTTTGCCGGCGCGCTTGAAGTCGATAGCGGCCTCTATACCGATAGAACCGGCGCCGACGACAACGATTTTTTCGCCGACCGGGGCATTGCCCATTTCTGCATCAACAGCCCAGCTTACATGAGGTTTGTCGATTCCCGGGAGTTTCGGCACAATCGGCTCAGAACCGATGGCGATAATCAGCGCGTCATAATTTTCTTTGTCCAGCATTTCTTTGGTTGCTTCGGTGTTCATCAGGATTCTTGCCGACGTTTTGCCAGGTTGACGAACCAGCCATTTCAGATAATCCTGGCAATCGATTTTAAACGGAGCCACTGCCGCGCCATTGACGTTTCCGCCGAGTTTATCGCTCTTTTCATACAGCGTAACGTCATGTCCACGATCCACCAATGTTGTTAAAGCGGTAATACCAGCCGGACCGCCGCCGATGACGGCAACTTTCTTCTTATCCCTGGCCTCCGGAACGACGCCGTCCTCCAGCTCTCTTGACATGAATGACATTGGGTTGACCGCGCAGTATATCGGCTTCGGAATCATCAGATGTCCGCAGCAAGAGAGGCAGCGTAAGCAGGGTCTGTGGTCTTCTGGCTTGTTTTGGGCGTATTTACGCGGCATTTCGGGGTCAGCCATCAGCGGACGACACATCGCGACAAAATCGGCCTTGCCGCTGGCGATGATTTCTTCAGCCATCTCTATGTTCATGACAGAGCCAACGGTCGTGACTAAGAGATCCGGATGCGCTTTCTTGACTCTTTCTGCATAATGCACGTTGAACATGCGGGGCATCATGTAGTTTTGCAGCCAGTTGCGCAGATACATCATGCTGTAGTCACTGTGCAGACCGGCGGAGATATGCGCGATGTCAATATGTTTTTTCAAGATGCCGATCATTTCGATGGTTTCGTCAATGTGCATACCGCCTTCGGCGATCTCGTCGGCAGAGATACGCATTTCAATGACGAAATTTTCGCCGCATCTTCTGCGGATTGCTTCGCACACTTCAACAGCAAATCGGGTGCGGTTTTCTAGGCTGCCGCCGTATTCGTCGGTTCTTTTGTTGTACAGTGGGCTTGTGAATTGTGAAATCAGGTTGCCGTGGCCGCCATGAACCAGCACTGTGCTCATCCCGGCACGTTTCATACGATATGCGGCCATTGCGTATTTATCAACAGTTTCGGCAATTTTTTCTTTAGTCATCTCTTTGCAGGGGATGGGTTCGCGACCCATCATGGCGGCGCGGTTGCGCTCTGCAGCTGAAATGAACGCGGAGGATGAATAACGGTTTTCCGCCCCGACTTCTTCGGGGGTAGAGTTCTCACCGTTGTGATTGATCTCAAAAGACGCGTGGCAGCCGTATTGCTTGCACATATCGGCATACCATGTCATCGGAAGGACGCCCAAATCGTTGACCAGATTGAGCTGATACGCCTCGTCTTTACACTCTGTGATATCAATCGAGCAGTTGCCGACATACAGGTTTGCGGCACCGCCCCGGGCGAACATACGGAACCAGTTGACAAAATCTTTCGTGACCATGCCATCTTCACTCGCAAGGTTCGGTGACGGCGGGGCGAGAACGATGCGGTTTTTGAAGTCAACCCCCCTGATATTGATCGGTTCAAATACATGCTTATAATTGGATCCCATGTTGTATTTCCTTTCGTTTATGTAAATTTTTATTTTTACGATGTTTCGCGGTTATGTGAAAACCACCTCACCTCTCCAAGGAGGGGTGGCGGCGAAGCCGACGGGGTGGTTGAGGGCAGTTTACACACCCAGTGAATAGCCGCCGTCAATTGTCAGAATTGCGCCTGTCATGATGTCGGAAGCGGTGCTGGCCAAGTAAACGGCGAGTGCACCGATTTCGACGGCCTCTCCAAATCGGCCGACCGGAATTTTTTCGCACATGATTTTATAGGCCTCATCGTCTTTGGAGGTTTTGGCCATGTCAGAGAAAGTGTATCCCGGTGCAATGGCATTAACGCGGATGCCATCTTTTCCCCATTGGAATGCAAGGTGTTTAGTCAACATGTTAAGTGCCGACTTCGCACAGCTATACGCCATCAGCGACATCGGTTTATTGACGATCTCGCCCGCATTAGAGGTGATGTTGATTACGCGTCCGCCTTTGCCGTGTTCACGCATATGCTTGCCAACGAGGTAGCACATCCGCGCCGCGCCGTGCAGGTCAACATCAAAGCAGTGGAACCAAGGTTCAAGATCTTCTTCCATGTCAAGCATCTCACCAACAATGCCGATGCCGGCGTTGTTGACCAAGATATCAATGATGCCGTATTCTTCAATCACGCCTTTCACCGCCGATTTGCATAGGTCGTAATCCGCGATATCGCACTTGAAGAACGTGAACTTGCCCGGATATTTGCTGCTTAAATCCGCGATGACAGATCTGGCACTTTCCTCACGTCTGCACAGGATGGCGACGTTTGCCCCGTGATGGGCGAGTGCCGTTGTAATCCCAAGCCCAATGCCGCGATTGCCCCCCGTGACTATAGCGGTTTTGCCTTCAA
Organism: Oscillospiraceae bacterium; assembly: GCA_009785655.1. Classification (GTDB taxonomy): domain Bacteria; phylum Bacillota; class Clostridia; order Oscillospirales; family Oscillospiraceae; genus WRMH01. Next base: position 7,580 of record WQVW01000029.1, read on the forward strand.
GCGAAAATGCGTTGTCCATTGATGTGATGTGTTGCATATAGTTGCCTCCTTTATCACTGGTCATTAATATTGTCAGACCTGTCCAGGTCTATTTTACTCTGTAAAACCACCCTGTCGGCTATGCCGACACTCCTCCAAGGAGGGGAATTTTGGTGTGGTGTGTTCCGTTCAAAATCAGACAGCAAGCATTTTTTTGAGCTTTGCAAATCTTGGCAATCCGTTTTCAATCAAGCGTGAATTCTCACCTTGAATAAGCGGCAGTGCGTAATCTATAAATTCCTGTGTCACGTAAGTGCCGGATGCGTTGATCCACTCACGCGGCACTGTTTTTTCAGAGTTCGCGCTGATAGACAGTGGTTGAAGCACAACCCCGCAGCGATAGCCGCCGGCGGAATCGCGCTCCCGTGTGAACGCGACCATTTTTCCGGTTTCTCCGGCAACGGCGTGCAGAACGGCGGCTTCTCCGGCAAGATAGGATTCATCAATGTCTGTTTGAGACGCGATATGTGCGGCGCAGCGCTGTAGCAGGCTCAGTTCAATACCGCGCACTTTCGCGCCGGTTCGCTGTTTTATCATGCCGGACAGCACCGCGGCCAATCCACCCAGTTGTGCGTGACCAAATCCGTCAGTTGCAGATGGGATAGATTCCGCCACAAATGTGCCGTCGGCGTAACGTATCCCCTCTGAAACGGCGATGAAACAGTTGTTTTTTGCTTTGTAAATGGATTCAACATTATCGAAGAAAGCGTCAATATCAAACGGGATTTCCGGCAGATAGATAAGATCCGGCGGCGTACCCGCCAACTCTGCCAGTGCTGCCGCCCCGGTGAGCCAGCCTGCGTGGCGACCCATGATCTCCACCACGGTGATCATGCCTGTATTATAGACATTTATATCCTTATAAAGCTCCGCTATAGAGGTTGCCACATATTTAGCGGCACTGCCGTATCCGGGGCAATGGTCGGTGCCGACCAGGTCATTGTCGATTGTCTTCGGCACACCAATGACACGGCAATCATAGCCGGACTTTTGCATAAAATCGCTTATTTTCTTGCATGTGTCCATGGAATCGTTGCCGCCGTTGTAGAAGAAATAGCGTATATTGAATTTCTTGAAAGTCTCAAGTATCCGTATGTAGTCCGTATCGTCTTTTGCAGGATCTGGCATTTTGTGTCTGCATGACCCGAAAGCCGCGGAAGGGGTGTTTAAGAGCAAGCGCAACTCGTCCGGGTCTTCTTTTCTGAGGTCGTACAGAGTGCCGTTCAATATGCCGGTGATACCGTGTGCCGCGCCGTACACATCGGTGATTTCAGGGGATTCAAGTGCTGTTTTTATCACGCCGTAGGCACTGGCATTGATGACCGCTGTCGGCCCGCCGGACTGCGCGAACACACAAGCACCTATGAGTTTTTTTGACATGTTATCTTTACCTCCGCAATTAATTGAATAATATCATAACATGGCGGCAAAATCAAATCCCATTTTGAAAAATACTCTGTTAAATGCAGCTGATATGCAGTATAATACAAATAAGAGCCATTACAAGAGGATCATACGAAAGATGAGGAGGGCAATTTTATGCCAATTATGACATCAACAGAGATGCTGAAACAGGCGTATCAGGGCAAATATGCTGTGGGGGCGTTCAACGTAAACAACCTTGAAATTATCCAGGGGATAACCGAGGCGGCCAAAGAGGTGAACGCGCCGCTGATACTGCAAGTGTCCGAAGGTGCGCGGAAGTATGCCAAGCATGTTTATCTGATGAAGCTGATTGAAGCCGCAGAAATAGACACCGGTTTGCCGATCTGCGTACATTTAGACCATGGCGAGGATTTTGAGATCTGCAAATCATGCATAGACGGCGGATTTACGTCTGTTATGATAGACGGGTCGAAGCATTCGTTTGAGGAGAATATCAAAATCACATCTGAAGTTGTGAAATACGCGCATGACAGGGGCGTGGTGGTTGAAGGCGAACTCGGCAGACTGGCTGGGATTGAAGATGACGTCAACGTCTCCGCAGAAGATGCGGCGTTCACCAGACCGGATGAGGTCGAAGAGTTCGTATCGCGCACCGGCGTGGATTCACTGGCCATCGCCATCGGTACAAGTCATGGTGCGTATAAGTTCAAACCGGGGCAGAAGCCGAAACTGCGCTTTGACATTCTTGAAGAAATCTCAAAGCGGCTGCCTGGATTCCCGATCGTGCTGCACGGTGCATCGTCTGTAGTGCCGGAGTATGTGAAGATCATCAACGAATGCGGCGGCGATATGCCGGACGCGATCGGCATCCCAGAAGACATGCTGCGCGAGGCCGCGCGGATGTCGGTATGCAAAATCAACATAGACTCCGACCTGCGCCTCGGCATGACGGCGGGGGTCAGAGAGCATTTGAGCAAAAATCCGACACACTTCGACCCAAGGCAATACCTCGCACCGGGGCGCGCGAACATTAAGGCACTGGTGAAGCATAAGCTGATCAATGTGCTGGGATGTGACGGGAAGGCGTAGGTTAAGCGTAGGGCGCGGCGATTTGATGTGCCGTATATTGGTGCGTCAGGTTGCCGTGACTTACGCTACACAAACTTTGCGAATGCTCTTTTGCAACTCTAATCATAGAGACTTATAAAATAATTAAGATTATCAACATCTTGATCCAAGAAATCCTCTAAGCTCATACCATCATTCATTGAAATTTTTGTATGCTTATTAATCTGCCTATTATGTTTTTGTGGCTTCAAAATATTGAAAATACGAGATGTAAAAAGACGTTGAAGTTGCTCTAAGTGTCGTATATATTTATGAGCATTTTTGCGTTGAACTGTACCATATGAATAAACTAGAAATTCAAGAGCAATGTCTCTATATCCGGCATAAGCAGAAGGTTTATCATTACCAAAACCATCGCCTTTATCAACGTTAGGAAAGTAAAATCTGCCTTGTTCGATTAAAGCTGATAGTTTTGCCAA
>WQVW01000030.1 GCA_009785655.1 Oscillospiraceae bacterium
CTTGATCATATCCAACTTATTGATCGCTTCAAGATTCATCTGATACGTCTTCACAAACCCCACACCGGGATCCAGAATAATTTTATCAGCGGCAATGCCAGCCTTCTGTGCCAAGTCGATCGATTCTCTCAAATCGGCAAGCATGTCCGGCATGAAATCCGCGTAATTCATGTTATCTCTGTTATGCATCAAACAACATGCCACACCGCTTTGTTGAATAACTCCGGCCATATCTGGGTCACGTTTTAATCCCCAGACATCGTTCACAAGCACCGCCCCAGCGCGAATCGCCACACGAGCCACGGCGCTTTTGTAAGTATCAATAGAAACAGGAATATCAAACCGGCACGATATCGCCTCAATCACAGGCACAACCCTGTCGATTTCTTCCCGGTCAGATATCGCCACATGTCCCGGCCTTGTGGATTCCCCGCCAACGTCTATGATATCAGCCCCGGCAGCGATCATCTCCTCTGCATGCCGTAACGCATTGTCAACCGTCCCCCACGCTCCGCCGTCGGAGAACGAGTCAGGCGTAACATTCAGTATCCCCATTATATAGCACCGGTTTTCCGTGTCGAATTCAACTCCGCCTATAACCATATTTTAATACTCCAGTTGCATATTCTTTATGTCCCAATCACAATCGCCGATTGCCCTGCATTCAAAACATCTGCGAGAGCGTTTGTCCGCGCGGTATATGTATCCCGCGAATCCGGGCTTTTCACCGCCAGCCGTTCTGTGCGATAAAATCGCATCCAGAATCAACGCGGATTCCGGCACATCGAACCCACACTCCGGCAAAATCTCCTCTGCAAGCCTCGCACTCTCCTGCTCATGCGGAGTGCCGTCTTCATATTGCCGGGCGCGGCCTATATCGTGCAGTAATCCCGCGGCGTAAAACAGATCTTTATCTGTATTTTCTCCCGATTCAAGGCTGAAAATATACGACAACCTCGCCACATCCAGCAGGTGACCCATATCATGTCTGCAAAATTCCCTATCAATGTTTTTGTCTTCTTCCAGTTCGTTCACTCGTCTCAGCGACTCAACAAACAGCGGGTGTTGCAGAATCGCATTTACGCGTTCCATTGGCGCACCTCGTCCATAAATAGTCTTTGACGTTCGACGTTGTCCTTAAATTCGCCTCTGGTCGCGGTTGTGACTGTTTTGCAGCCCGGCTTTTTCACCCCCCGCATATTCATACAGGTGTGTTCCGCTTCGATCATCACCATCACGCCTTTGGCCTGCAAGTGTTGCTCAATCGCATCGGCGATCTGCACCGTCATCTGCTCCTGAATCTGCGGCCTGCGGGCGAATACTTCCACTGTCCGCGGAAGCTTGCTTAGTCCCGCGACTTTTCCGTTCGGGATGTACGCAATATGTACTTTCCCAAAAAACGGAAGTAAATGATGCTCACACGTTGAATGGAAGGAGATGTCTTTTTCAATCACAATCTCACTCCCCGGCGCTGAAAACTGCTTTGACAGGTGCTCTCCGGCGTCTTCATCCATTCCGCCGAATATCTCCTCGTACATCCGGGCAACTCTCTCCGGCGTGTCCAACAATCCCTCACGGGTCGGGTCTTCGCCAATCCCCTCAAGAAGCAACCTTACAGCGGCCGTTATCTTCTCTTTATCTATCATTGTTTTATCCTTTCAAAACAAAAACCTCATATAGCGACAGCAAAACGCGCACCAAGCCGGTGCTCGACCCATCACAATATGAGATAAAGCTCTATTGCGGCAACGGGTGCGGACTCTATATCGCAAGACTGACGGCTTTAAAACCTGCTACAACCGACCAGCTTTTCGTTTCCCCGGCAACTCCCCATCCGGCGAACACTTCACGTATTGAACCCTATTTTGCACATTTTCCAGATACATTATAGCACAGATAAATTTATTAGCAAGTGTTATTTGCCTGCAGGATTAGTAAAAAGAACCTGAAAAGTAGTAAAAACTTTAGCCCTCCCCCAGTTTCTTTATCGCTTTAGCCTCATCTTCCACGAAATACAGATGCCTTCCTCTATTGCACTCATGCATATAATCCAGCAGTGGTTTTGACGTATAGCCCGAAAAATCCCCAAATATCGCAATCCGACAGCGGAAGTTGACAAATTTCTGCACCACTTCCCCCGCAACCCCGGTGGATAGCTTGAAGAAATCCTCATCAATCGCCGCTTTGTTCACAGCGATATTGACACAGTCATGCGCATATACGATATTCACCGCAAACTCCAACGCAGATTGCCCGTCCTTGATTATGGCCTCGTCACTCTCGCAGGCAGCGATTTTCATGCCACCGACTTCAATTATCTTTATTCTCAAACGGCTCATCCTCTCCGCAAACGCCTCACCAGCTCCTCATCCGGAGTCGCAATGATCGTCTTGAAATCCGTATATATCACCATCCCCGGTCTGCCGCCTGGGGGCTTTTTTACGTACCGGACTTGCGTGTAATCTACCGGAACTTTCCCGCCCTGCCGCGCCGAGGAATAGTATGCCGCAATCACCGCCGCTTCATAAAGCGTCGTTTCATCCGGCTCCGCGCCGGATATTATCACATGCGAGCCATGGATTTTCTGCGTATGCAGCCAGACATCCACCTTCGCGGCCGTTTTCAGCGTGAGTTTATCGTTTTGCATGTTATTTCTGCCGGCTAATATTTGCACCCCGGTGGAGGATTCAAACAACATCGGCTTGGATTCCGGTGTTTTTCGCTTACCCTGTTTCTGTGCCTTTAAGTACCCAGTCTCAATCAGCTCCCCGCGTATCTCGTCCAGGTCGCGCTCACCTTCTGCTAGCGATATCTCCTCAAGGACACTTTCCAAATACCCAAGCTCACGCTCCCCAGCGGCGATTTGCTCTGTCAGATATTTTTCCGCGGTCTTCGCTTTTGTGTACGCCTTGTAATACTTCGCTGCATTCTGCTGCGGCGTCTTTAGCGGGTCAATCGAAATCTCGCGCACCGCATCGGCATCCTCAGCGTAAAAATCAGGTGCTTTGAGTATCGTCGCGCCTTTTTCCATCAGGTGGAAGTTGGCGGTGATAATATCCCCGCACTCGCGAAAACTGTCGCGATCTGCTGTCTTTTTCAATTCCTCGTATTGCATCGCCAGCTTTCTGGCAAGCCTATCACGGGCATTTTTAATTGTTTTTACCGTGGCCGAAGCGCGCTGCTTCACCCGTGCGGTCTGCGCTTTGCGCGTGTAGAAACCATCCAGCATGGCGGAAAATCCCTGTTCAGCCGCAACGGATAAAGCATCCTCGTACTGCATTATCCGGGTGAACGAAAAATCTTTCGGCATGTTATCATCGTCAGAGATAACACACGGCTCAAACTGCCCCGTGTTGGATTGTTCGATCAACGCAAAAAACTCGCGGCAAAGTGCTTCTCCCCCATCTTGCGCGGAATCTAATCGGAAATCAACATCGCCGTAAGCTCTGAACGATAGCTCACGGCAAATCAGCGGCGACAGCGCGGAAAACGTTGATAGCAACCATTTATCCGCCGTGCTTTCGCCGGCAGAACGGAACACCGCTCGCCATATGTCAGGCGTCACTTCAAACGGATTAAGCTTCCCCTCCTGCACCGGCGGCTGGCGATATTTCAGCCCCGGCAGCACCATACGTTTATTTTCTTCCCCGCCGAGACGACGCAGGCAGTCGATGATTATCCCGTCACTGTCAGTGAGTATGATGTTTGATGTCCTGCCCAAAAACTCCAGAACAAGCCGCTTTTCAGAAAAAACCCCCATCGCGTCCGGGGATTGCAGCTCAATCTCCAACACACGCTCTGCCGGCGGCTGTGTCAATCTCTGAATCCGCGCGCCGACCAGATGCTTTCGCAATAGCATACAGAACATCGGCGGTGCGCTGGGGTTTTCAAACGGATGTACCGTCAAATGCACCCGTGCATCGTTTGATCCGGCTGATATCAGCAGTTTATGTGATCCGGACACACCTCTCAGCGCGAGGATAATCACATCGCGCTCCGGCTGTTGGACTTTATCTATCTTCATCCCAATTATTTGCGCTGAAAGTTCGTCTTTCAATCCAGAAAGACAGATTGCGTCAAGCGGCATAGACTATTCCTCCCTCTCCACAATCATTTCAAACAGCGTTTGGAGACGGTCTGTCCGTCCGCTTAAATACAGGTACCCAAACAACGTCTCAATCCCGGTCGCTGTATGATACTCTTCATATGTAGATCCACGCGGAACGGAATTGACATGCGCGTTTCGGCCGCGCTTGAAAACGCTGAATTCTTCTTCATCCAGACACGGCAGAACCTTGCCTGCCGACCGCGCTTGCGCCTTGGCCGACACAAAGGCGACCGTTCTGCTATGTAACCGTTTCGCGGTGACCGTTCCGCGAGTGGTCAGCCACGTGCGTACCATCAGTTCAAAAACAGCATCCCCCACATGCGCAAGACCGAGCGAAGACATGGCAGCAATCTCGCCGCTGCTTAAATGAGGGTGCAGATAATCGTTCAATCAAATCAACTCCGGTCTCTGAATTTATAGGCTTCATATGTATATATCCCCGGCGCAAGTAAGCTAACCAGGAAAACCAAACTCCACCCCATTACACGCATTAAATTCATTTCAAAAAGAGCCAGTGTAACCACATAAACTATCAGTTCAAGCGTCATAACAGCAAAACCAAATTTTACACATATCTTCATTCTTTCAGGCTTTTTCCGGTAAACAGCCCCCAATATACCAGCAACAATACACGTAACTGAAATGACGATAGTTATCCAGTTAACAACGTCAACCCCTAAAATTACGGTTCCCGCTGCGAAAAATACGGGCATATCGTAAAGATGCATCAGCGTCAGTGCCGTCCCCCTGAGTGTCGAAATAAATACTGAAGGTAATGTCGGTATAAGAAAAAGCATTACAAAGCTTAGCGTGAACAAACCGGCAACAATCATAAAAACGTACATAGTACGTGTCTGTTTCTGTTTTTCCATCTTAACTCCTCTGCACTGTCTTAAATTTCTCATGCGCATCTCTCAGTGAAATGTTGAAAACATTGCCCATGATCAAGATGATTCCGCATGTGTACAGCCAAATCATCAGTATGATAAACGATGCGAGCGAGCCGTATAAAATCTCATGCCTGATCGACGCGGATATCATCCGCGAATAAATCATACTGGCAATCACAAGCACCGCCGCCGCAACTGCCGCACCCGGGAGCCGCTGTGTCTTCTTCGTCTCTTTCGGTGCGGATATGATATACATGCCGTAAATAATGCCGAACAGCACCAAAAGCAGCAATACGAACCGCAGCCACGGCCACATTGCCAAGATTCCGGAAAGCCCCAACTCTACTTCCAATATCTGCATCAGCCACTCACCGGATAGCATGATAAAGCCCGAGACGTATATCGCCGCAAGAAAGACAATAGAGAAAACAAAGCTGAAAATCCCGCCCCATAGGCCGGAAAACCGCATTTTCCCCTGAATATCCCCCATAATTCCGGTAAACGTCCGAAACGCCGCGGATGATGTGGTGACCATCGCGGTGATGCCTATCGACAACATAAGCTCCGTTCGGTTGCCGCTGACATACAGCAAAAATTCAGATATGAATAAAAGTGCTTCTGACGGAACCACGTTGTCCAAAATTTCAAGCAGATCCACTTCCCGCCAATACATATTGGCCAGAATTGCGCTGACACAAATCAGCAGCGGGAACAAAGACAGCGTGAGATAATATGAAAGCGCGGCGGCCCCGCGGGTCACACGCCGTTTAAGAAAAGTATCTATCATCGATTTGACGATATATATTACGCGGTCTTTCACGGTTAATTGCCTCCGCTATGGGCGATCTATGCTCGCCCGCTATCTTCTGTAGGGGACGGTGCCACACGTTCCGTAATATACACCAGCACCCCATAGGGGCAGTCTGGACGGTCACTCCTGCAATGAAATGCACCTATGCACAGTCATTGTGGCACCTACAAAAATTAGGGCGTGTTAGTCACACAAACACGCCCTAGTATCCCCTATTTTGAATTAAATATTTTGAATATGGTATCGAACGGATCCTCTTCTTCTGGGGGTTCCGGTGGTGTCTCCTGCGCTTCTGCGTCTTTTTCTTTCTCTTGTTTCTCTGACGCTTCAGAAAACAACCCTTGATTACCCTCACTACTGAAAGATGGGCTATCCTCAAAGCGTGTCGCGATGACTGTTACCCTGATTTCGTCTTCCATGTCCTCGTCAAACGCGGCACCGAAGATGATGTTCGCATCCGGGTGCGCAGCTTCTTGCACCAGACTCGCGGCTGCCTCTACATCGTCCAGTCCGATATCCAATGAGCCTGTGATATTTACCAACACACCTTTGGCTCCATCGATCGATGTTTCCATCAGCGGACTTGTTACAGCGGCGCGTGCGGCTTCTTCCGCTTTGCCTTTCCCGGCAGCATGTCCCACACCCATGTGTGCGTATCCCGCATCTTTCATGATTGACGTCACGTCAGCAAAGTCCAAATTAATGAACCCTGTATTCTTTATAAGCTCTGATATACTAATCACCGCTTGATGCAACACGCCATCCGCAATTTCAAAGGCATTGGCAAATGTGAGCTTTTGATCAGAGACAAGCTTCAGCCGGTCGTTCGGAATTACAAGTAATGAATCGACTTTCCCAAGAAGGTTTTTGATCCCCTCTTCAGCCTGCTCCATTCTGCGCTTGCCTTCAAAGCTGAATGGTTTGGTGACAACGCCAACTGTCAAGGCGCCCCCTTCCCGCGCAATATCTGCAACGACAGGAGATGCCCCGGTGCCTGTGCCGCCGCCCATCCCGCCTGCGATGAACACCATGTCAGTATCTTCAATTGCTTTCGCGATATTGTTACGGCTTTCCTCCGCCGCTTTTTTGCCTATCTCCGGATTCGAGCCGGCTCCTTGTCCTAAGGTCAGCTTCTCACCGATTTGAATTTTGGCATCGGCGTCTGAAATCGCAAGCGCGGGCTTGTCCGTATTTACGGCAATAAACTCAACACCTTGTGTTCCCGCGGCGATCATTCTGTTCACAACATTATTTCCAGCACCGCCGACACCCGCGACTTTAATCACCACAACATTATCAGGCCCGCTTTCCGTTGAAAACGACATGTTCTAATCCTCCCGTATCGTAAATTATAATCTCTTTTTTAAGGGGATAATATATCAATAAACGCAATATGCCATATTACAAATTACATTTTATTATTTTATCCTTTTTTTGCGCTTAGGTCAATAGTTTTGCAAACTTTTTTCCCGTATTACATCATCTAACACGTCAAATGATGACTATTTATCTCATGCGTTGCAAAAATGCAGCGCATTTTCTTGTTTTAATCATGCTGAAACCTCCAATTGCTCGGATTTGAGTCCCTCATATCAAATGTTCCCGACTGGTTTTGCGGTATCCCCTCAACTGCTTCTGAGAATAGTCTCAGCTTGTTCTGAACGTCATCAGTGCTGCCCAGCCGCACATTGATCCGCCCTGAATATCTAATCGTTATATTGATAAGATTCGTCATGTCAAGTTCCGATACATTGTGTTGAATACCGGCTGTCTCAATCGCGTCCAACATGACAAGCAAGATGTTGACCCGTTCCACCGCGTCCGGCTCAGTTCTCAATGCGCTGCCCGGCACGGGATCTGTGGGAGATAATCCTCTCACAGCAATCAAACCATCTGGCGCGTCAGCACGCGTTTGAAGTATTCTTCCGTCCGAATCAATGATCAAAGCACTGCCTTGGTACCGGATGGAAGCAACAGCCACGCTCTCCGTTATCTCTATGCGTACAGTATCCGGCCAGATGCGCACTATGCTCACAGCACTTATATGCGGCAATTCTGCCACTATCCGCTGTGCCGTGATATTTCTGTTTATCAAAAGCATGTTGTCACCCTGCACTATTCCGGAGATTCTGACGATCTCTTCCTCCGTATATGTCAAGACCCCGGACACTTCCACGTTCATTATTCTGAGAAAAGTACTAAGCCCAAATATCGTAAGCAGTGCAATAAGAAGTGCGGCAATCGGTATATAAATAACGCGGCCCCCGCCTTTTCGGCTTCTGATGATTTTTTGCATTCCTGCACTGCTCCTTTCGTAATCAATAGGGGCACATTGTATATACTCACGGATTTTCAATCTACCCTGACGATATCCGCCCCAATCGCGGCAAGTGCCGCTTCAAAACCGTCGTAACCTCTGTCGATATGGTGCAGACCCGAAACATCTGTTATGCCCTCTGCACCAAGTGCCGCGACACACAATGCGGCACCACCGCGCAGGTCAGTCGATTCTACCGGAACGCCAAATAGTTTTGAGACTCCAGTAACCATCGCAACTTTGCCCTCTGTCTTAATATCGGCACCCATTCTCAATAGCTCTCCTATATGCCGATAGCGATTTTCAAAAATACTCTCTATAAAAACCGTGGTGCCTGACGCTTTCAAACTCGCCGCCATCAGCGGCGGCTGGGCGTCTGTCGGGAATCCCGGATACGGGCGTGTGATGACCGGCTTTATGGCCGTGAGCTTTCCGGTCGCATCGATGCCAATCGCGTCTTCATATATTTTCAGCCTACAACCCATTTCTGAAAGTGCGTTTGTCACAGTGGTAATGTGTCTCGGTATCACATTTGTGATTTCTATTTTCCCGGATGACGCGGCCGCGCAGGACAGATATGTGGCTGCCACAATCCTGTCAGGTATCACATGGTGTTCTGTATTCGCACTAATCTCTCCACCTTCTACAATGATGGTTGAAGTCCCCGCACCAGTGACTTTTACGCCGATTGTGCGTAAATATCTTTGAATATCCCAAATCTCAGGCTCACATGCGGCGTTTGTGATTATTGTTGTGCCTTGGCACGCGGTTGCCGCTAACATCGCGTTCTCTGTCGCGCCGACGCTTGGGATCGGAAAGTTGATCCTGCATCCCAACAGCTCATTTGCCGCGCATAGGATACTGCCGCCCTCGTCGGTGATTTTCGCCCCCATCTCGCGCAGTGCCATCATATGCAGATCCACGGGGCGCGGTCCAAGCTCGCATCCGCCAGGCATTGATAGTGCAGCCGTCCCGCACCTGGCCAGAATCGCACCTAAAAATATCACGCTTGAACGCATTTCTTTCATCAGTTCATGTGGAATATCACTTCTCGTCATCTGCGCGGAGTTGATGATGACTCTATCGTTACTTTTATCCACCGAACAGCCGAGGTGTCTCAGTATCTTTATCGCCGCATTCACATCGGCAAGGTCTGGGCAATTATGTATAATTGTTTCGCCCCGCGCTAATATTGAAGCGGCCATAATCGGTAATACGCTGTTTTTCGCGCCATGCACGCGGAGTGTCCCCTCCAGCCGGCGTCCGCCGGTTATTCTCAATATGCTCACGTATATAAACCCCCGCAAGAAAAAGTTCGTATGCCGTATACTATGTGCGGGGGGTGTCCAAGGTTAATCGTGATTCACGGCTTTTGTAGGGGTACGCTTTGCGCGTCCGCGGAGTCCACTGCGCCTGCAAACTGCGAACGAGCGGATGCGGCGGCGTGTTTATCAATCAACAAACATCAATAATCAACTCAACAATTTTCCTCGCGGCATTGGGGGCTCCCAGTGCCTTTTGGGCATCTGACATGCTTTTGAGCTTTTCTTTATCTTTTAAAAGTGCCAATACAGCGTCATATAACTTCTCGCCAGTGCAGTCTTTTTCCAATATCATCACAGCACCGCCGGATTTTTGCAGCTGTTTTGCGTTTTCTTCCTGCTGATTGTTAGTCACATTCGGTGACGGTACAAGCATCGCGGGTTTTCCCAGCACTGTGAGTTCCGCGATTGTCGTCGCCCCGGCGCGGCAAAGTACAATATCTGCGGAAGCCATCACCGATGGCATGTCGTCTATGTACTCTCTTATTTGAATTCCTTGCGGAAGCGCTGTCGGTGCAACAAGGTTTTCCAGGCGGATTATCATCTCATCGACATTGCTTCTTTTCCCGCCTGTAGCGTGAATGTGGTCGAATGCGCTTTCGTCTATATTCCGCTTGATGAACTCCGCCATCACTTCGTTCATATGCGCGGCACCAAGGGAGCCCCAAAACGATACCACAAGCGGTTTCAAATTTTGCCTGCCCTTCTGTTCTGCAATAAACTCTCCCCGCACCGGGGTACCTGTGAACACCACACGCTCCGGCCGTTTGAATTGCTTTTCGAGACCTGGAAATGAGACAAGCACCTTATCCACGCTCGCGCTGAGGAGTTTATTCGCAAGCCCCGGTACGGCATTTTGCTCATGTATAAACGTCGGTATTCCCATCCTTGCCGCTTTTTTCAGAACAGGATAGCAGACATACGCGCCCGTCCCAATCACGGCATCCGGCTTGAACTCACGTATTATCCGCCCCGCCTCCGCACCTGCTGTAATGAGGTGCTTTGCGGTTTTTATATTATGAACCAGCTTCTCCGGCGAAAATCCGCGTTGAAGCCCTGTCATCTTGATATTTAC
>WQVW01000031.1 GCA_009785655.1 Oscillospiraceae bacterium
CATCGCGTGATCCATGGTTTTGACGGAACTGCCCCTGCCGCATACAGGCTCCCACACCATGGTCAAGCCGAAGTCTGCCGCAACTGTGCAGAACTTCTTCAGGATTCTGGCGGAAAACTCCGTGACTTGATCTCGAGGGTACGGATAGTCCTGACCCAACACGTCACGCGGGCCTTCGGGCGTCATCTCTTGCAGTATATGGTTGATAATCAGAAAATACTTATCCCCGATTTGCTCACAAATATGACAGGCGGCGATGAATCGCGTCATCACCGCAGCGTCGCGCTCTATTTCTGCCGGGTTGTCGAATTGATCCGGGACGATAAAATGCCCGCCCATGCAGTGGGGCTTGATACGGCTGTTTTTGAAGAAGTCCCGCAGTTCACTGAGGGAATGCGTCACAAGATAGCGCTGCAAAGCGTCAAACCGGATTTCAATGACGTCAAAGCCCGCTTTCTCACAGAGGATAAGGTCAGTTTCCAACGTGGAATCGGCGCACATAATGCCGGTGCCTTCCTGATAACCTATAAGCATAGCTGCCTGCCTCCTTGTATTTTTTATCAATTGTACTCCACGCACCGCCGGAAGTCAATATCTGGGATGTGTCCAAGGAGACTCCGGGAAAACGTTAGGCTATAATTGGAGGCAAATCTCAAAACGGACACCTCACAATCAGAGGTGTCCGTTTTATCTTTGACTTGAAGCTATTAAGAAACTCTTTTCTCCCGCCCAAAGGCCAGCGCCACTGCGAACATCGCCACGGCAAATCCGAGCTGTATGCCGATACTTTGCAGGAAAACGCGCATATCCACACCAATGGTGGGTGACACTGCCGCTAGCATATCTTGCGCACGGATGTACCAGTACGTGGGCGTGAACCGGGCGATAGCAAGTACGCCGTCAGCCAGAAATTCCTGCGGCACAAATACGCCGCTGATGAAACTCAGCCCCAGTGCCAGTATCTGAACAATGGCAAGCAGTACAGCAGCCTTTTTTATGAATTGACCCATCAAAAAAGCCAAACTCACGCAGACAACCGCTAAAACAAGGCTGTTGATAACTTGCAGTAATCCCACAGTGCTGGTGAGTGCCGGCGGATTCAGTAAATATGCGCCCACCATAAAGACTACCCATATTGCAAGCGTACACACAACGCAACCCACCATGATCTGTGTTTGTCTCCGTAACTTAGGCGTGGGGGAAACATCCATTCTTTTGGCCAGTTCCTCTTTTTTGTAGACAACCAACACTGTGGCCACAGATAGCACGATCACTGATATAAATACAAAGGGCAGCGTTTGGAAATAGAAAGATGCGCCGTAGATATGCTCCCGCTCAATGATGTTCACATTGACACGCTCGTGGCTGCCGGTAAGTGCAAGTGCTCGTTCCAACTCAAACCCTGCACTCAAGTAAGCCCGCAGTGCCAGCAGATAGCTGTCGATTTGCCCATCCACATAGAAGCCCGCAGCCGCTTCAGCCGCTTTCTTGTTTGTCAACCCGGCCGAATCGGGGTCGTTGTAAAAAGTCTCCCCAAAACCGTTGTCGATAATCAGAATATACGCCGCGTCCAAAAAGAACAACGCGTCTTGCATGGCGGTGTAATCGTCCTCCAGCGGCACGATGCTGTGCAATCCGCCTAAGTATGCTTCCAACCCATCTGAAATTGGGTGATCGTCTCTGTTAATCACACCGATATTCAAGGATTGCGGACTAAAAACATCCGTTATTTCGCCGCCGAATTCAGTAAAAATTATATTCAACCCGACGAATAGGCCGACAAAAATTAACAGCACCATTTTGTGATAATTGAGGATTTTAAAGAAATATTTAAGAGTCTGCATAACGTGCCCTCCTTAAAACAGCCGCACTCACCACAAGGAACAGTGCCGACATCGCAAGCAGTATCAGCAACGACCGGAAGTAACGGTCAAGCGTGTCGTATATGACCAAAGACGCAAACGCGTCGCTGATTAAAGTGATAGGATTGATTCGATCCGCTATCGGCGCGGCGTTTCTAACCATTAAGCGTATCTGGGACTGAAACAGTCCAGCGGCAGCGTAGAATACAAAAGTGATCGCTGTCATGGTTGCTTCCCTGACATTTTCTTTGCCTTTCAGGACAGTTGCCATCAGCATCCCAAAACTGATACCCGCCAATGACCCAACAAAGCAGACCAGCAAAATCAGTGGCAGGCTCTGCCCGAAATTGATACCCAGTATAAACACCAGGTATGCCACACTGATAAAGGTAATTACCCCGTGAATCAGCACGGCCGCGAAAAACTCGTTGACAACCAGTGCCATCTTTTTGGTTGGGGCGACAGAACGCCGCGCCGCCAGTGGGGATACGCCCGCCTGGACGTCAATACTGACTTTAAATCCTGCCTGGCTGCCCATAAAGCAGACCATCGCAAGCAACGCATAGAAATGATAAATAACTATATCAGTTCCCAGTCCTGCTGTGCCCTGATTTACATCAATTCCCGCGTTCATTTGGGCGACTATGTCCATAACCAGATCAGGTCGTTCTGCCGCGATGTCGGTGATGGTGGCACTGCGCCGGACGAATTCGTTAGATATGGTTTGCAGTATGCTCTGGTTAATGCCTGTGCGTGTCACCATCAGCTCAATGTCTTCCCGCAGGACGAACAAGCCGGTAATCTCTCCGCCGATTAGCAGCGTCTCCGCCTCATACAATGACGTTGCAGGGACAATTCGCAGCATCGGTGTCTCTCCGTCCGCTAACTGATGCAAGATTTCGTTGAACATAGTATTGACTCCGCTTTCTTCCACAACGGCGATCGGAATCGGCTCAAAGTTCGCCATCAGGTCGCCACTGAACGCAACGTTGAAAAAAGTACCCAGAATAATAGGGAACGCCAGCGTCCAGAAAAGGTAGCTTTTGGATCGCAATAAAGTCAAAAGGCTGTATTTAAATCGCATTCTCACACGCCCCCTAATCTCTCAGCTGGTTGCCGGTCATTTCAAGGAACACATCGTTTAATGTCGGCAGTTCACTGAGCACACGATCATATACAATTTGATTCTGGCTCAGATAATCCAGGATGTTGGCCAAATTATGTTTGCCCTGTTCGCAATGGACAACCAAGGTTTCATCTGCGTATTCCGCGGAGAAGACATTGGGCAGCGCGCTTATTTGCACCACTTGTTCTTTGCTGATGTTCAAAATGTTGATCCGGACTGTTTCGCCGGTTTTGATCATTTGCTTTAACGCTTCTTTGGTGCCTTCTGCAATATTCCGACCCTTATCTATGATGATAATCCGTGTACAAATCTGCTCCACCTCTTCCATGTAGTGAGAGGTGTAAATGATGGTCGCACCCTGTCTGTTTAATTCCTGGATCCCTTTTAAGATATAGTCGCGACTCTGCGGATCCACTGCCACGGTGGGTTCGTCCAGGATGATCAATTTAGGTTTGTGCGCAATTCCGCAGGCGATATTCAGCCGCCGCAGCAGTCCGCCTGATAATTTCTTCGGCAGGAACTTTTCATACCCTTCCAGCGCAACGAACTGTATGGCTTCTTTGACGTATTGTTTCCGTTTGGCTGTGTCTTTGATGTACAGTCCGCAGAAATAATCGATGTTTTCAAACACAGTCAGCTCATCAAACACAGCCACATTTTGCATAACCACGCCGATGTCTTTCTTGATGTTGTAAGAACTGGGCGTCATTTCTTGACCGAACACCTCAATCGTTCCTTTGTCGTATTTCAGCAGTGCCAGTATGCAGTTGATTGTGGTGGATTTGCCGGAGCCGTTCGGCCCCAAAAGGCCGAGAATCTCGCCCTCTTTTAATTCCATATTAAAATGGTCAACAGCCAACACATCTTTATATCTTTTTACCAGATTGTCTATTTTTACTACCATGATGATCGCTCCTTTCTTGTGTGTTTATTATAGCCTGTGAAATGCATTTCGCCTAGTGTCATTGGTCATGATTTGATGTGACAATTGTCATATTCGCCTGCATGGTGTATAATTTCAACATGCTGACTTTAATCATAAAACTGACACTATTCGTCGTGGGACTGTATATGGCCGAAAATTTAGGCATCATCGCCGTGGTCGCCATGCTTTTGGTCGTGACCATCACGGCGCTGAACCAGTATTTTAGACGCCGTGTATTTACGATGATTGTTTGTGGAATCTACGGGGGCGTCTGTTTCTTTGTGCCGGTTTTTTCAATCCTTCTGCCGCCGCTTATCTTTGACTTAGCGCGGTATAGTAAAGTTTTTGCGGCCGTATTAGGGGTGCCACTTATTTTATACAGCCCGCCGCTTATCCCGATTATAGCCGTCGCCATCTTGTTTGAACACATGCAGGGTTTCGGTAAAGATATTTCCCAGCGATACACCATGCTGATGGATTCCCATACTGAGCAGAAGCGGGCGCTTGTGCAAAAGACAAAAGAACTAACGAAAAACCAAGACGAGGCCGCGCATATGGCCAAGCTCAGTGAACGCAACAGGATTGCCCGCGATATCCACGATAATATCGGGCATGTCCTGTCCCGTGCGATATTGCAAACCGGCGCGCTGCAAGCATTGAATAAGGACAAAAATTTGGAAGCACCGTTGAAAAGCTTGCAAGAAACATTGATAGACTCGATGGAAAGCATCAGAGGGTCTGTCCATGATCTCAAAGACGATTCTATTGATTTGTTCCATGCGATACAAAAAGTGTTTGAAGATACGACTTATGATGTCAGTCTACATTATGATTTGTCGGAAGATGTGCCAAATCATGTGAAATACTGCTTTTTGATGACGGCGAAAGAGGCATTGACCAATACAATGCGGCACAGCGACGCAACGGCAATAAAAGTAACGGCGCAAGAGCATCCGGCATTATATCAGTTGCGGATTCAAGACAACGGAACACGAAAACCAGGCGGCACCGGCGTGGGCATGGGGCTGCAAAACATAGCGGATAGAGTAAATGGGGCGGGCGGACACTGCACCTTCGGCTATGAAGGCGGATTCAGAATTTTCATTACGATGCCTAAAGGAGGAAGCGATGAAAATAATAATCGCGGATGATGATCAGATAGTGAAATTATCACTTAAAACAATACTCGAGTCCTTTGGCATCGAAGTGCTGGGCACAGGCAGCAATGGGCGGGAAGCCGTTGATCTGTACAAGGAACATCACCCGGATGTGGCGTTGCTTGACATCCGTATGCCTGTGATGACTGGCCTTGAGGCAGCCGGGGAGATATTGAAATATGACCCATCTGCCAAGATTTTGTTTTTGACCACGTTTTCAGACGATGAGTATATTATTGAAGCACTTAACATGGGTGCGAAGGGCTATATTTTGAAACAGGATTTTGAGAGCATTTCCCCGGCGTTAACGGCTGTGAAAGCCGGTCAGTCAGTTTTCGGACGGGATATTGTGTCCAAATTGTCATCACTTGTCCCCGGTGAAAAGACGGATTATCGCACACTGGGAATCAGCGAAAAGGAAGAAGAAGTCATTGCACTGGTTGCCCAGGGTTTGAATAACAAAGAGATCGGCCAGGCAATGTTCCTAAGCGAAGGAACCGTGCGCAACTACATCAGCGGAGTTCTGGAAAAGTTGCAGCTGCGCGACCGCACACAGTTGGCGATTTTCCACCATACGCGGTAGGAATTATAACAAATTAGAAAAACGGTATCTAAAAAAGTATCCCCCGGTTTTATCCGGAGGATACCTGCTGATTACCAAAATACGGGATTAACCCCAACTGATGGTTGTATTTGAATTTCTAATGCCTTCAAAGCGCAAGGACAACCTGATACGCCCGGGATTCAAACTGTCTGCGGACAAGTATCCATCGAAGTTTGAAATATTCTGCCTGATTTCTGTGCCATCTTCTGCGCCATTTGATGAAATGACAAGTATAATCTCCCCTTCAGCACTGGTGCTGCTCACGTGGATAGATGCCAGCTCATCGGCAGTCAGATTGAAGGTTCTGTTGCGGGTGCCTCTGCTTGCAGAACCCACAGAAATTGAAAAGTTCCCGGCAGTGCTGCGCTCCTGTACGTTCACGCTCGTTCTCCATGTCGCGCTGTTCGCACCGTCACACGCGGTAAAAATAAGTGTTGCGGCAACGAGCGCAACCACTATCAAAATATGGGATAACCGACGTTTTGTGAGGAATGTTGGTTTTTTCTTGTCTATCAGACTCGCCTCTTTCTTCGTTATTTTGATGGAGCAGGATACGGGAATCGAACCCGTGTGTTCAGCTTGGGAAGCTGACATTCTGCCATTGAACTAATCCTGCAGTGCGATGATTTTACCACAGCCATCGACCAGATTGCAAGTATAAAATGTCTTTATACATTAACACGGCAAGCAGTAATAATTGCCCCGCACTAAGCATATCCCTTAGCAGGAGGGATGTCTTATGAAAAAGGTACTCACAATACTCACCGCGCTGACAATGCTTATTTCGACGAGCACACGGACACTATCCGTCTTTGAGTATGAGCCGGTATTTTTCGACTATATTGACAACGAGCCGATTGATCTGGCGTTTTTTGCGCGGGAATACACCCCCGTTTCGTCGGTTGCAGAGCTTTCAATCAATGCCCCATCCGCCATCTTGATGGAGCGCGACAGCGGCAACGTGATATTTGAAAAAGACGCGGACACAAAGCGCGAACCCGCCAGCGTTACCAAGGTGATGACCATGCTGCTGATAGTGGAGGCGATAGAATCCGGTACGATAACGATGGATGAAACGGTCACAACCAGTGCTTTCGCGGCGTCAATGGGCGGCTCTCAGGTATACTTGGAAGAGGGCGAACAGATGAGTGTCCGCGAGATGTTAAAAGCGATCGTGGTTTCATCCGCCAATGACGCCGCTGTAGCGATGGCGGAGCATATATCCGGCGCTGAGCAGGTGTTCGTCTCCAGGATGAATGTCCGTGCTGTGGAACTGGGGATGACAAACACACATTTCACCAATTCCACCGGCTTGATGGACGACGCAACACACGTGACCACCGCCCGGGATATCGCCATCATGTCGCGGGAACTTATCCGGCACGACATGATCAAAGCGTTCACAACCATCTGGACGGATACGCTGCGCAATGGCGAATTTGGTCTCTCCAACACGAATAAATTGATTAGATTCTATGAAGGCGCAACCGGACTGAAAACCGGATTCACACAACGCGCCATGCACTGCCTGGCCGCGACGGCGGAGCGGGACGGCGTTGAGTACATCGCCGTGGTTCTGGCTGCCGATACATCAGCTGACAGATTTGAAAGCGCGAGGACGCTTTTAAGCTTTGCGTTTGCCAATTTTACGACAATCGCTATACAGCCGGACGAGGTATTGCCGCCGATCAGCGTGACGCTCGGCAAAACACCGACAGTACAACCGGTTGTGCAGGGCGGCGGCAGACTTTTGGTTGAGAAACGCGATGCCGCGGCGATAACAAAGCAAGTGGAGCTTGTCGAAAACACCACAGCACCCGTGGCTCGCGGCAGTGAGCTTGGCAGACTCACGATACTCAGTGGAGAAACCCTGTTGGGCGAATACGCAATCGTGGCCGGAGACGACGTAGCCAGACTCGGCTGGGGAGATATTTTTATCAGTTTTTTGCGAATGTTCTTCACAGGCAGATAAGCACAAAACAGGGGTGTGAAACAGTTTCATATCCCTGTTTTGGCTGTGAATGCCCCGTTCACCTGCTTTTCTATACGCTTACTTGCATATAATTCCCCACGTGTTGCCATAATAAGTGAAATAGAATCAGCACATTGAGGGACTCACCATGAAGTGGATAAAGAAACTTTTTTATATCACATTGGCAATCACCCTAATCAGCGTCAGCGTGAATATGTTTTTGGGGCCGCATAGCATCGCCGCGGGCGGGATTACCGGGCTCGCGATCATCTTTGAAGAGATGTTCGGCCTTGCGCGGTCGGTTGTTATCCTCGCATTCAATATCATAATCCTTATTGTCACATACATTTTTCTCGGGCGGGAAATCTTTTTCAATACAGCCATCGGCTCCATGCTGCTGCCTATTTTTATTGGGATTATTCCGCATAAGACGCTGGTGGAGAGCACGATGCTCTCAATGATTGCCGGCAGCGTGATTTTCGGCATCGCGGTTTCTGTCTTGTATAACAACAAAGCCTCCAGCGGCGGCACAGCTGTTCCGCCGTTGATTTTGCAGAAATATTTGAAAATCAACCCCGCCATCGGGCTTTTTTTGACCGATGGCATTGTCGTGATATTATCGCTGTTTGTGTTCAGCATCGACTCATTTTTCTATGCTATTTTCTCAATTTTCATCACATCCGCAACAATGAAATATCTTGAATCCGGCATAAACAAGAAAAAGATGGTGTACATCATCAGCGATATGAGCGAGGAGATTTTAAACGATGTGCTGCACAAAGTCGGCAGAGGCGTCACGATACTGCCGGCCATCGGCGGGTATAGCAGAAATGACCACAACATGCTGATGGTCACGCTAGACCGGCGGGATTACGCCCAGGTGATCGACATCGTGAATCAGCATGACAAAGAGGCGTTTATGATCACTGATGTGGTGTCAGAGGTGCACGGACAAGGCTTCACCTATGAATCTGGGAGTATATAAAACGCGGGGTTTGAAACCCCGCGTTTTTTCCTATTTCTGATTGATATTCTTGTAATCTTTAAACAATGCATCCGGTGCTGTTTGTATCACCTCTTCAACAGTCCAGCCGTCGGGTTTTTCCATCATCGCCACAATGGCCGGGTTGGAATACCGCATTATTCTGCCACCGAAAGTCATGAATACTGAGCCGTTTATGTCTTTCGCGGCATCCGTGGCCAGATAGGTAATAAACGAAGCGAAAAGCTCCGGCGGTTCGGTACCGTCGTAGGTGACGATCGGGATGCCGCTTTTGGTGGAGGTCTCATCTTTGTCCACAACCTTGTCGAATAGCTCCATATCGACTGACGCGCGCGTTTTCGCCGCCGGAGCAAAACAGTTGGAGGTGATGTTCTCTTCCGCGAGTTCACAAGCCAACGCCCACGTCAAACCCAAGACGCCGGCATTCGCCGTGCAATACTCTGCTTGACGGATATCCCCACCCAAAAACGCCGGTGAGGAGCAGTTGATAATACGCCCCCAGCCTTTTTTGCGCATGTACGGTACCGCATGACGAATCATGTTGAAATACCCTTTCGGCTTTACCCCGTTGACCGTGTCCCACAACTCTTCAGAGATTTTTTCAATCGGCGCGAATCCGAATGCACCGGCAACATTGACGATGATATCGACAGATCCGTAAGTCTCTGCCGCGAAGTCAACTATGCACTTCGCTTCATCGAAGTCAGCAATGTTGCCGAAACACGCCGCCGCCTCACCGCCGGCCGCACGAATTGCCGCCGCCGTTGTTTCCGCGTCGCCTGTGTACTTTTCGATCTCCGTATTATACCATTCCAGTTGCTCCGGCGTTAATTTCGCAAGCCTTGCTTCATCTAGCTGATTGGCTGTATTCTTCTTTAATGGCCCTCTGTTATTCGTGACAACTTTGGCACCCTCTTCTGCCAGAGACAGCGCAATCGCACGCCCCACGCCTTGGCCGGATCCGGTCACAATCGCTACTTTGCCGCTTAGTAAATTACCCATGTTCATTCCTCCTATGGTGCATATTTTGTATAGCACATTATACATCATCCTCACCGTCGATTGCAAGTACGCGGTTGTGAATATGGTGCATCCATGTAGGGGCGGCCTTCGGCCGTCCGCAAACTCCCTGCGGACGGAAGATACGCAGACGCGCACATCGCGCCCCTACAGGTTAAGTGCTTCTTCCCATATCTCCGGAAACTTTGCGGACACGAACGCCGACAACGGATGTTCACCTTTTAATAACTCAAGCTCTTTGATCGCACCTAAAACCATGTTTCTGTCTCTTCTCTTTTGTTCATCTGAAAGATTCTCGAAATGATTTATGACGAGCAGCCCCTCTTTTTCGTACTGTAAAATCCGCTCATAGGCATCGTCAACAACATCTACGTCTTGTATCTCAACAGATTCTTTTGAAATTACCGCATGTTTAATCGTTGTGTTTTCATCCGTCTCAAAATCACCGTTGCATATATATATGTACCCTTTTACACCTCCGTAAAACTCAAGTAGGCAGTCTTTGAAAGATTCATTGTAAACCGGCATACCGTCCTCGCGGATTTCAAATGTCATCCATTTATATCCTTTATTCCAGATATAGATTGAGGATAACGCTTTATTAGTTGATAAATAGACACAAGGATATTTTAAGTTTGAGTGCGGGTTTGCGTATGGCTTCAACGTATGCAATCCGCCCGCGACAGTTCCGTGATAGGCTATCAACGAAAGCAACCTCCATTCTATGCAAAAACCGCCGCGCACCTGGATAAAATACAAGTGCGCGGCTTTTGGTGTTTTGATTAATGTTTATATGGAA
>WQVW01000032.1 GCA_009785655.1 Oscillospiraceae bacterium
GACGGCACACCGTTTTCCGATGTTGTCGGCGACGAATGGTACGGGCGTGCGATCGGCATTCTTGCAAACTTCGGCATAGTTGACGGCTATGATGACGGCACTTTCCGCCCTAACGCGCCGATCTCACGCAAGGAATTTGCGGCAGTTGTATCGCGCTTTGACAACCTGGCTAACACCGATCACAATCCATACACCGACCTGAACCCGAACGATTGGGCGTACAGATACATCTTATCGGCCACACAAAAAGGTTGGTTCATAGGATACAGGGATCTGTTCAGACCTGACGCACATCTGACCAGGGCAGAGATGGTTACCGCAATCAACCGTATATTTGATCGTATTACGCTGCTCGAGGACGTGCCTGATAATGTATTCAGATTCCGCGATCTCGACGAAAGTCACTGGGCATATGCAGACTTCATGGAAGCCGCGCATACACACACATACCAGCGGCGTGACATCAACAACACCGAAGTTTGGATAGAGATTATAGAAACCGGACTTGACGCCCCATATAACAGATAGATATGAAAAACAGCCGAGGGATTAAATCCCTCGGCTGCTTTTTTTATGTGCGCGCAGATTTGTTCCTTAAACAAACATTACAAACAAGAATAATCCTTACGCCGGCACTCCACTGGGCGAGGTAATGGCACTCGACTTTGCGGTGCATGAGCTGGCGTTGTACCTGGACACGCATAAGGACGACAAGGATGCATTTGAGATGCTGAAATCAATGCTCGCGCTCAGCACAGAAGGTCGCAAAGCGTACGAGAGAATGTTCGGGCCGATTGATATCAGAGACTTGGAGAACGCGGACACATTCACCTGGCTCACAGATCCCTGGCCGTGGGAATACTCGGAAAGAAGGAAATAAGATATGTTTGTATATGAGAAAAAGTTGCAATATCCCGTGAACATCAAGAATCCCAATCCCGCGTTGGCAAAGTTCATAATTAGCCAATATGGCGGCCCCGACGGTGAGTTAGGCGCGTCTCTGCGTTACCTGAGCCAGCGGTACACCATGCCTTACCCCGAACTAAAGGGGCTGCTTACCGATATAGGTACCGAGGCTTCAAAAAAGCCCCGGCAACATAGCTCTAACTTTCAAATTTGATTTCATCAAACACACACAGATCATAGTATCCTATCTTGCGATATATCCCGCACGAGATCGGATTATTCGCATCAGCAAACAGACAGCAGAACTTATTGCCGCGCGCCAGTAAAACCCGCGACAACTCCGCCACGACCGACGATGCATACCCCTTCCCACGATAGTGCGGCGGCGTGTAGACAGCAGTCACCACCGCGCCGTTTTGTGTACTGCGCCCATGCACAGCTTGAGATACCGGATGACCATCCTCCCATATGTAATGCGTATCATTGCCAAGACGCATTTTTATCCGTTCAACATTTGTTGGTATATCATATGTTTCGACATCGCACTCTTCCGAAAATGCGCGCTCCCAATACGGAACGTAAACCAAATCATCCGCGCGTAGCGGACGGCTAAATCCCGGCGCTTTTTCTATATCGTTTACTTTATCCAACCGCATAATGTTCATCGAATGGTGTATGTAAAAACTATCGCTATGCGCTTGCGCAAATCTCCGTGCCAGTCCCTGCTCCGCCAATACGCCGGGCGGAGTGAATCCAATGCTTTTCAGCTCATCAGACAGCAGCTTCACCGCTGCGTCATTCGGCTTGTTGCGTGTTTCATACAGCACGATATTAAAAGGCGGCGTACACGCGGTGACAAGCGCAATTTCGCCGTTTGAGTCTTTAACCGAGGCTAAAATCCAGTTTGACTTATCTGCCACTTTGTTGTTGATAAAGCTGATCGGCAGATTATTCTGCACCTCATTTTCAAGCAAAATCGCCAGCGTATCAGCGGCGAATGTTTCTGTGTTTTCATAGTGTATAAATTTCATTTTTGTAGTCCTTTCTCAATGTTTTTTTCACACGATACCAATATGAATATATCGGTCTATATCCAAGCTTTGTGTAAAGACTCACTGCTCGCGCATTCCCCTGCTCCACCTGCAAATAAGCCGTATGTGCGCCCAAGTTTTTTGCCGCGGACAAAAGCGATTCGCATATTGCCGCGCCGTACCCCTTGCCGCGCTGCGTTTCATCGACAACAATATTCAACAACGCCATATACCCGCGCTCCATCACCGCCGAACCGCAAGCCACGGATACGCCGTCTTTGACAATCCTCCCACAGATCGTGGTGTTTTTTACATTTTCAAGTATCTGCTTGGTTGTTGATTTTAAAACACTGCCTGTATAATGGCTAAACGAATAAAACGCATCCAACCATTCCTTGTCGGCATAACTGGTTATCACACAATCATTCAGTTGAAAGTCCGTATCACGCAAATCCATGCGCATAACGTATGTAGGCGTAACAATCGTATACCCCAATGCGTCAAGCATTTTTTCAATCTTCGGATCACTGCCATCAGTCAATTTAAAGAGTGTAGCCAATCCATGCGAGATGTATCGTTTTTCACATTCTGCTATCTTCTCACGCAAATCAAGCGTTGACGGATAGAGTGGACTGACCGAATTCGCCCTGCCTGTATAACCGTTGGCAAACCGCAGAATCCAGCCATCATAGAACTGCGTTTGTAATGCGGGATGGGCATTGAATGAAAGTTCCTCGTACATCAAAATAGTATTGTTCATGGTGTCTCCTCCGTTTCATGCGTTTCCAATCGTTTCAACAATTTATAATACGACCCGTATTCGTCTTCGCCGTCAAAAATAATCTCGTTGAACCCTTTTCGTTGATACAATCTGAACACACCCTCGTTCTTCTTATCGACACCAACACTGATTTCCATGTATCCCATTTTTGTGACTTTGCTGATTATGTAGTCGATTAGAATACTTCCGATTCCCTGATTGCGGTGATCGTTTTTCACAATCAAACGCGAAAAATACATCCGTTGCCCCGGTATGCTGTAATCCGGGTCGTTTTGCTCGTACACAATTGAGGCTTCCCCCAAATACTCGCCGTTTTTTGTATAGACATAGATTTCCCGGTTGCCTGAAACAAGTTGGTCATAGAAGCGTTTTGCCATCTCCGGTCTTTTGCCCATATCCCAAATGTTAGCACATTTGTGGTAATCTTCGGGTTTAAGTTTTATAATCTCATAGCTCATATTTAATCACCCCCATATATCAGGTTGTTCTGTAATCATATCAGGAATATTGTCAAGCACATCTTGCAAACATGTTGCCCTCTCAAGCATTTGCATAGTTTCCTGATGCGGCGCGGTGTATATACCAGGCCAGAAATATTCATCATACTCCGGACGGCATGGGAACGCCAAAACCGGCACATCCGTTGAGAATTGTGCGTCTATACCCGGCTTATTTCCTCGCGCATCTACTTTGACCCAGCGGCCATCAAGATAGATTGCATTGTAGCAATGCACCACGTATCCTTTTAAATCGTCATCGGCCAAAGTCAGGCGTTGAAAGCAGAGTCCGGCAGGAATATCCTGTGATCGCAATAAAGCGGCAAGCAAGTTCGCTTTCGCGTGGCATATGCCGGTTTGGTATTGCAGCACATCAGATGCCTTGACCGTGATGATGTCAGCACCAATGTCAAAACTGTGCGGTATTTCGTCACGAACGAATTCAAACGCTGCTCGGGCTTTTAGGATATTGCCTTGTAGTCCAGCGAAAAGCGTTGCTGCTTTTTCTTGAATATTCGGTGCGGAAAAGTCTATGCATTTGTGTTCTTGCAGGAATAGATTCATGATTATGCTCCCTTCCAAAATAAAAAACGGCCGAAATCCTTCTGATTGGACTTCGGCCGTTGATCTCAATAACTTTGTAAATATCACTATCTACAAACGCAACAGCAAAAGCCCGTCACCGCGTACGGTCACGAGTTCATATCGTTGCATTGGTAGAATATTTGCATTGAACATGACGCGCTTTCCCTCCTGTTAAAATATGAGGGTTATTATACTCATAACATGCTTGCCCTGTCAACCCCTAAAATTTTTGTTTGACAATCTTGCGACGAAATGCTATGATTATAGCGTTATTTAAAACAATACACTTAATTAAAGGAGTTGTAAAAGTATGTCGGTGAGAATGGTGATTGTAACCTAAAAACTGCATAACGGCGATTCATAACATGTCTTCGAGGGGTGCATCCCCGCATTTTGTTGTGCATCGCGATTGAAGTAACCTTATCAACCATACTGCTCTTTTGCGGGATACGATTTAGGTCGTATCCCTTTTTGATTTTTTATGCCGCAAAACAGCAGCTTCGATTGAGGCTGCTTGTTTGCGGTATTTTTGCGCCTAAAAATAATTTTAATCTACAGGAGACTAACGATGACCCACCCAATCGATAAAAGAGGGATATTGGATGACGATATCTTTACGTATAGAACCACAAAAGACAGAAAAGTTTTTATTTCATGGTATGGAAAACAAGTCATCACTTTGAGCGGCGCGAAGGCAGATGCCTTTATTGCAAATATCGCAAACGCCGATGGTAAAGACGCTCAATTGATTATGGCAAAAGCAACGGGCAACTTCAAACATGGAAACGAAAAACTATTCAAGAGGAGAAAATAATGATTAATTTAAAACAATATGGCTATATCGAAACTGAACCCCCTACCGACGGGCTGATTCCTGGACGTGTGACTGAAGTTCAGCGGGATCAATACACTGTTATGACTGAACACGGCGAAGTGGCGGCCGTGCTGAAAGGTACATTTCACCACAATGCACAGGCACGCGAGGATTTTCCGTGTGTCGGAGACTTTGTGCTGCTGCAATACAACGACAGCGGTCCATCGCTGATTGTCCAGCTGCTGCCGCGCAGGACAAAGTTTTCCCGCGCCGATTTTTCGGGACACGCGCCAGGGTACGCAAAAACCATACTTGAACAGGTCGTCGCCGCGAACTTCGACTATGTGTTCATCATTACATCGCTGAACCAAGATTTCAACGTCAGCCGGGTCGTCCGTTACTTGACACAAGCACGGCAAAGCGGCGGGCAGCCTGTGGTGATTTTAACAAAGGCAGATCTGCGTGAGGACTCCGCTGCACCAGTGGCTGAAATCCGAAATGCCGCGCCGGATGTGCCGGTTCACGCAATTTCCAGCCTTACCGGACTCGGACTGGATGCATTGGATCAATATCTGCAACCCGGCAAAACCTTGGTACTCCTCGGCATGTCCGGCGTGGGAAAATCATCGCTGCTAAATGCATTAATGGCACAGGAGGTCATGTCTGTGAAGTCTATCCGCGAGGATGACAGCCGCGGACGGCACACGACTACGCATCGCCAGCTTTTCATGCTGCCCTCCGGCGCGATGGTAATTGATACGCCCGGTATGCGTGAGCTGGGATTGTTCGGCGTGGACGAGGGTATCAGCGAAGTCTTTGCCGATGTGGAAGACTTGTTCGCGCATTGCCGCTTCAGCGATTGCCGCCACGAAACCGAACCCGGCTGCGCGGTGCGCGCCGCACTCAGTGATGGATCATTACCGCGTGAACGGTGGGCGCGCTATGCTGCACAGACGCGGGAGAATCAGTTTGTGGAAGACAAAAGTTCATACATGCGCGAGAAACAGGCTTTTATGAAAGACATCGCGCAATTTTCAAAACAACTCAAGAAAAATGGGAGGAAAATGCATGGGAAATAAAAAAGATTCCGCACGTGAAAAGAACAGACGTAGATTCAATGAAGAATTGGCGTTTATGGATAGAGGCCGGTCCGATTACCGAAACACAACCTGTACAGAGCATTTTACATGTAAAGTCTGTGACACGCTGATTTTGCCCGAAAGTGCAGGCAGTCAACACCGTAACCATTGCTCAAAATGCCTTTCCAGCATCCATGTGGATATTGAACCGGGCGACCGGTCATCGGTGTGCCGTGGGATTATGGATCCGATCAGCGTATGGGTGCGCAAAAACGGAGAATGGGCAATCATTCACCGCTGCCGGATTTGCGGCGAACTCGTCTCAAACCGAATAGCAGCGGATGACAACCCCGCCCTGCTTATGTCAATCGCCGTGAAACCCTTGGCAATGCCACCGTTCCCGTTGGGATTGCTAGAACAAGAGGCGACGAAAGGAAGATAGACAATGAATATCAATCTACGTTTAGAAACCCCCGCCGATTACCACGCCGTCGAAGCGCTCACCCGCGAAGCGTTTTGGCAGTTTTGGAGTGAGGAACAGCAGATTTGTGATGAGCACTTGCTTGTGCATCGGCTCCGGAATGTTGCGGCATTCGTGCCGGAGCTGAACTATGTCGCTGAAATCAGCGGACAAATCGTTGGACATATCATTTACACCAAAAGCCGCATTGAGGATAATTCTGGACAAACGTATGAGACGCTGACCTTCGGGCCGCTCACTGTGTCGCCGGAATTCCAAAACAGAGGCATTGGACAAGCGCTGATGCTTCACACTTTCGACGAGGCACGACATTTGGGATACCGCGCGGTGCTCATCTTCGGCTACCCCGATTACTACCCCCGCGTCGGGTTCCGGCGCGCGGCTGAGTTCGACATCACCACCGCTGCCGGAGAAACTTTTGATCCGTTCATGGTGTACCCGCTTTATGACGGCGCGTTGGAGGGAGTCCAAGGGCGTTATTACATTGACCCTGTGTATGAATCACTAACGCAAGAGGACGCCTTGGCGTTCGACAAACAGTTCCCGCCGAAACAGCCGCATATCCCCAGCCTCATCAACGTTCTGTTGGATCGCTTGGAGCCCCACGCGGCAGAAGCCATTCAAGGCTTGGGGTTCCGCAATCTTGAAATGCTGAAATCAAAAAGTGAGCGAGAAATATCGTCCCTGCCCGGCATGAATGCAAACGCGGTCGAAACCATTCGCGCGGTGATGCAGGAGCATGGATTTCGTTGGGGGATTTGATAAAGATTATAGCAATAGGTTCCAAAAATCCGGCGCAGAGAAAATGAAACGCTCTGCGCCGGAGAATATAGACACTTTAGCTGTATTGACGTATATCGAGTCCATTATACGTCAAATTTTTTTACCATTTCTCTAAATTTAAGAGTTGTCTCAATAAGCCAATCAAACAAAGAATCCCATGCTGAAATGTTTTTCTTAATATCACCATCGACTAAAGTAAGGATTCTACCTGCTTTAGATCCCTCCCGATATTCAAGATGCATACCTAAAAAACGCTCAATTTCCTCTTTCTGTGAGACAAATTTCGCGAATAATTCCTTATCATCTGAAACGTATATTTCAACCCCGAGTCGCTTTTTTTGTGTATTTACTGTCATAGAGATATAATATTTCGAGCTTCCGATACTCAAATCGTACCAATGTTGTGCTTGGGGCTTGCGTCGGCTAAATTTCGCAGAAAATTCTGCTTTGTTAAACGCATACCCAACAAAAGACTGCCAAAATTCAAGTTGAAGTTTTTTTGTATCCGACAAACCCTCGACAGCCTTCATTGTTTTTGCCCAGTCATTTGGCTTTTCGACAACGCTAAAGCGCGGCGCGGGAAGAGAGTCACCTATTTTCCACAACTCAATCTCAATAAGAAAAAAGCCAACATCCTCGTCTGTCCTTTGGTTCAGCCATTCAACAGCTTGTCTATGTTCATCTCTGGCCTTTTTAACTATCCATATAACAACATCCGCCGATTTCCCGGCGGCATAAGTTATTATTTTCCCCAGGTGGTCATGATCTGTATCGGTGAGTTGATTTTCAATAACAATTTTTCTGCCCGTACCTTCTTCGACCGCAAATAAATCAACACTAAAATTTCCGACAGCAGACTCTATCTCGCCAAGAACGATATCAATTCCTACGGCGTCGCTTAATCCTTTCAGGTTTTCTTCTTCTGAGAGCCATTTTGAAAAATCACGCGCTTCATGTTTCCATATTTCACGCAGGTCAGTTATTTGAGCTAACTTTGCAAGCTGCAACATGACGGCCTCCTTTTATCTTGACAGACTATCCACTATTTCTCATACTTTAGCACACCGAACGAATTTTTGCAAATACTATCCCATGCAACTGGGCACAAATAGAGCAACACTCATTCTACCGTATCATTTATCATACAAACAAGCCACACGCCCATATACTCCCGTGAAGGGGGTATGTCACATGGCAAATAAACGGCGAGCTCCGCGGGAATTTGTACTGATAAGCAAACCGCCGCCACAGATCGATGCGCAGGAATTTCCGGAGTTTTACACATTGTATCAGCAGGAAATTTTCAAATCACTTGAACGGCGCGGATTAATAAGCGCGGCACAGCGCGACGCGGCATTGGTCGCATTGGATGGAATCCCGCGCATGGATAGCAGGTCATGACCAGATACGAAAAAATGCGCCACGACAAGCGCGAAGTAAACGCGAAAATGCTCCGTGTTGGCGCGTATTGCCGCGTATCAACCGATAAAATCGATCAGTCGAACTCTTTTGCGGGTCAACAAAAATATTTTCGCGAATACGTTGCGCTGCAACCGAACTGGCAACTCACAGAGATTTTCGCAGATGAAGGCAAGTCCGGCACGTCAACAAAAAAGCGCATGGCGTTCAACCGCATGATTGACGCAGCAAAACGCGGGGAACTGGATTTAATCATCACCAAGGAAATCTCACGTTTTGCCCGCAACACGCTCGACAGCATTTACTATACACGCGAACTTAAACGCCTTGGCGTCGGTGTTATCTTTCTCAACGACAATATAAACACGCTTGACCCAGATGCGGAATTGCGGCTGACCATCATGAGTTCCATCGCGCAGGAAGAAAGCCGCAAAATAAGCGACCGGGTGAAATGGGGACAAACGCGGCGCATGGAGCAAGGCGTGGTATTCGGGCGTGATATGCTGGGGTATGACCTCTGCAACGGCATGATGACAATCAACGCAGACGGCGCAAAAGTCGTGCGGCTGATTTTCCACAAATTTGTTGCCGAGAATAAGGGCTGCCACACGATCGCGCGAGAACTGCGCGAGGCTGGGATTCAAACCTCAACGCATATGAAAACATGGTCGAACACAGTGATTTTGCGCATTATCCGCAATGAAAAATACTGCGGCGATTTGGTGCAGAAAAAGACATTCACGCCGGATTACTTATCGCACGAAAAGAAATATAATCGCGGTGAGGAGGATTTTATAATCATCCGTGACCATCACGAACCGATCATCAGCCGCGACATATTTGATCTCGCGAATGCGATGCTCGACAGCCGCGCCGCATCTCCGGAAAACAAGGCAAAGATCAGCAACCGTTACTTATTTTCCGGTAAAATGAAATGCGGCATCTGCGGCGCGACATACGGTGCACGATATAAAAAACGCATGGACGGCAGTGTATACAAGTCCTGGCGGTGCCTCACTGCACAACGTTACGGCGCGCCGCGCATTGATTCCACTGGGAATCACATCGGCTGCAACGGACAGGGATTCCCGGAAAATGACGCACTGTATATCGTGAAGTTGCTGATGAAAAGCTTGAACATCAACCGCAAGCTAATCCGTGAAAATGCCATGAAGTCTCTTTCATCGATAGCACCTGACACTGCGTCCGCTATTGACGCGCTGGTCTCAGGCGATACTAACGATGACGATTTCTACCGGGAGCTCCTATCTCGGCTTGTAATAACCAATCGTGACCGTGTTGATGTGATCTTGAATCTGCTGCCGTTTTGTTGGAGTTATAATTCCGGGGCTTTTTTACCTCGCGGGTAGGTACCGAGGAACTGGGGCACCTTGAAATGGTTGGCACCATTGTTCATCAACTCACCCGCAACATGAAGATTGAGGATGTAAAAAAAGCTGGCCTTGAGGAATATTTCGTGGATCACACAGCCGGCGTGTATCCGCAGTTCGCATCCGGATTCCCATGGAGTGCCGCCTCAATGCAATCCACCGGCGACACAATCGCAGACCTCACCGAAGATATGGCGGCCGAACAAAAAGCCCGAAAAACATATGATAATATTCTGAGACTCTCCGACGACCCAGACGTCAATAACGCCATCCGCTTCCTGCGAGAGCGCGAAATTGTACACTATCAGCGTTTTGGAGAGGCACTCAGACTCGTGACAGATCGGTTGGATCAAAAAAACATATACGCAATAAATCCCAGCTACGACAGAGAATAGCACTCTGTACATAAAACAGGGTATGCGGAACAGCACTCATTTTCCGCATACCCTGTCTTTTTTATTTTATTATTGACTATATACCCTTCGTGCAATTACAATGGAAGCAAAATCAAATGATTATAAGGAGGATTTACCACTATGCCAGACATGAACGAAATGCTTCCGTTAGAGGTCATAAAAATCGCTGATGGCGCGTA
>WQVW01000033.1 GCA_009785655.1 Oscillospiraceae bacterium
CCATCATCGGCAGCGTAACCAGCGGTCCGACAAGAGCGATTGTCCCGCTGGCTTTTGAAGACAACATGCCAATGATCACAGCTTCCGCCACTCACGCAGGCGTCACGGTGGACTTAGACACCGGTGCTGTGTTTACAAACATGTTCCGCTCCTGCTTTATCGACCCATTCCAAGGCACAAAAATGGCAGAATTCGCCGTTGAGGTACTGGGCGCACAAACCGCCGCAATTCTGTACAGCAATGAGATCGACTATTCTATCGGCCTGATGGAAGCGTTTGTCATCAGGGCTGAAGCACTGGGTCTTGAAATTGTCCACATTGAAAGACACGCTGATGAAGCGGTTGACTTCCTTGGTCAGTTGACTAACATCGCGGCCCATAATCCTGATGTGCTGTTTGTTCCCGGATATAACTATCACGTCGCAATGATCGGTCCACAAAGCGTTCAAGCTGGTCTCACCGACACGATTCTCATCGGTGCCGATGGTTGGGCCGGTTCGCTTGATGTCTTGGCAGATCCGTCGAGTATTGAGGGTTCATTCTACATGACCGGCTTCACGCATGAGACTACGGAACAGCGTGTGCTGGACTTTATCGACAGATTTTATGAAGAATACGGCATTATGCCAAACATGTTCGCCGCCCAAGCGTATGACGCCGCGATGATTCTAGTCGCCGCGATTGAGCGCACACTGGAAGCCACTTCATACGCGCCGGACAGTGAAGCATTCAGACTTGCACTGATCGCAAACATGGCGGCCACCGACATCACCGGTGTTACCGGACGCATCACTTTTGATGAATATAATAATCCGCAAAAAACAGCGGTAATCATCCAGGTCATCGACGGAGAAGCGAGATTCTGGGGAACATTCTAAAACTCAACATCATCGGCTGAGCATGATTAAAAACCTTGGGGGACTTGCGTCTCCCAAGGTTTTTAGGAAGGAGGCGCAGACAATGCTACTTGTCTCGCAACTAATCAACGGACTTCAATTGGGTTCTATATATGCGCTTGTCGCCCTGGGATACACGATGGTATACGGGATTATCAAGTTGTTGAATTTCGCCCACGGAGATATCATCATGGTGGGCGGCTATATTGCCCTTTTCTCCCTCACCGCCGGGCACTTTCATCCTGCGGTGGCCGCACTTTTGACAGTGGGCGGCTGCACGCTTTTGGCCGTTATCTTGGAAAAACTGACTTACGCCCCGCTGAGATTCGCCCCTAGGCTATCGTTGCTCATCACTGCAATTGGTATATCCATACTGTTGCAGAACGTGGCTCAATTCTTCTTCGGCGCGGCCCCCCGGTCACTGCCATATAGAGAGCTTTTCCCCGTGGGCAGCGTCACTATCGGAGAATTTTCCATTGCCTACACTTCGCTGGTCACTATTATCCTGTCCGTGGTGTCAATGGTTGCCCTGACTATCCTTGTTCAAAGAACAAAGCTCGGCAAAGCCATGCGCGCTGTCAGTGAAGATACTGAGGCGGCGCAGTTGATGGGCGTCAACGTGAACAACGTTATCACCTTCACTTTTGCCGTTGGTGCCGCTTTAGCCGGTATCGGTGCGCTGCTCTATGGCGCACGGTTTCCGTTGGTCACACCCACAATTGGGGCGATGCTTGGATTAAAGGCATTTATCGCGGCTGTTTTAGGCGGAATCGGCTCCATTCCCGGGGCAATGGTCGGCGGATATGCCGTCGGGCTTTTAGAAGTATTAACCGTCTTCGCAGGCCTTTCCAGATGGACTGACGGGCTTGTGTTTCTGGTACTCATCATCGTTCTGCTGGTGCGCCCCACCGGATTGATGGGACGAAAGTTTATGGAAAAAGTATAGGGGACAACACATGAACGAATTTAAAATCTCTATGCCGGCACGATATATAATCAATTCGATTTTGCTTGCGGCGTTTATCGTCGCCGGTCTCTTGATTACGCAAAGTGGGCTTTTGGGCCGCGCACAGAACGCCAATATCATCAGTGTGGGTATTTTTATTATACTCGCGGTTTCGTTGAATTTGCCGACCGGATATCTAGGGCAGCTGCCGCTTGGACATGCTGGATTCATGGCAATCGGCGCATATGCTGGGGCTATCTTTTGGCGGGCGGATCTTTTGCCGCAAAACGCCTCTATCGTCGCCGGCCTGCTCGTCGCCGGTTTAGCCGCCGCCTTTGTCGGGGTGCTTATCGGGATTCCAGCCTTACGGCTGAAAGGCGACTATCTGGCGATTATTACCTTGGGATTCGGCGAGATCATTCGCGTAATCATCAATAATTTCGACTCTATCACAGGCGGGGCACGCGGTCTGCATGGTATTCCGCGATATTCAAGTTTCGTTATCGTTTATTTATGCGTCATTATCTGCTGCGTCGCTATCCATATGTTGATGAAAAGCAGGCATGGCCGGGCTATTTTGTCAATCCGCGAAAATGAGATCGCGGCCGAAAGCTGCGGGATCAATACCACCTATTACAAGGTAATGGCTTTCGCTTTCTCCGCTTTCTTTGCCGGTGTGGCCGGGGCATTATTCGCCGGGAATATTGGTATTTTAGTCCCCGGAGAGTTTGATTTTATGACAAGTATCAACATCTTGATGATTGTTGTTTTAGGCGGCATGGGTTCTATGGCGGGTGCGGTCTTCGCGGCGTCTATCTTGACAAGTTTGCCGCTGTTCATGGTGGCACTGAATGAGTATCGTATGATTATCTACGCGCTGATGTTAATCATTGTTATGTTGTTTAAACCCTCCGGCCTGCTCGGTACTTATGATTTTTCACTCAGCCGGCTGTTGGAAAAATTGATACGCCGCTTGGCTGGCAAGAAAGGCGGTGCCGATAATGCGTGATCCAAAAGCTCCTTTGATTCCGGAGCGTGACCATAATAAAAGCCCTGTTTTAGAATGTGTCGGCCTGGGTATCGACTTTGGCGGATTGACCGCAGTGGATGATTTTAACATCACCATCAGCCCCACTGAAATCTGCGGACTCATCGGCCCTAACGGTGCGGGAAAAACGACTATATTCAATCTGTTGACAAAAGTTTATAATCCCACACGCGGTTCGATTTTCCTGGAGGGCAACAATACAAAACGCTATAATACCAAAGATGTCAACAAAGCAGGCATTGCCAGGACATTCCAAAACATTCGTCTCTTTAAGAACCTGACTGTGCTGGAAAATGTACTGATCGGTCTGCATAATGAGATGGATTATCGTCTAGTCCAATCAATCTTCCGCCTCCCCAGCTATTGGCGGAGTGAGCGCATCGCCAGAGATCGCGCACATGAACTGTTATCCATCTTCAATATGCAGGATATTGCGGATCACAAAGCGGGCAGTCTCCCCTACGGCTCTCAGCGAAGACTTGAAATTATCAGGGCACTGGCCACCAATCCCGCTATTTTGCTTCTGGATGAGCCTGCTGCCGGTATGAACCCGGCGGAAACTGAAAGTTTGATGGAACATATCGGCGAAATCCGAGACACGTTCCAAATTGCCATTTTCCTCATTGAACATGACATGCAACTGGTCATGGGCGTTTGTGAAGGTGTGGCCGTGCTGAACTACGGCAAGCTTATCGCCAAAGGTACGCCAGCGGAAATCCAGAAAGACCCGCGTGTCATTGAAGCTTACTTAGGCACAGGAGGACAGGCTGATGCTTAAAGTCGAAAACATGAATGTTTACTACGGCAACATACACGCCATCAAAGACATCAGTTTCGAGGTGGCTGAAGGTGAAATCGTCACCCTCATCGGTGCAAACGGTGCAGGAAAAAGTACGATCCTTAAAACCATTTCGGGTCTTTTAAGAAGTAAAACAGGTTCTATTACCTTTAAAAATGACGCAATTGACCACACTGTCTCTCACGCGATAGTCAAGCGCGGATTGGCTCATGTTCCGGAAGGCCGGCGCGTGTTCTTGCAAATGAGCGTTCAGGAAAATCTGGAAATGGGCAACTACACTCAGCAAAAATCCACGATGCATGAACGGATGGAAGATGTCTACGCACACTTCCCTCGCCTGAAAGAGCGGAGAAAGCAAGTCGCCGGAACACTATCCGGCGGAGAGCAGCAGATGCTGGCGATGGGTCGTGCGCTGATGTCACAGCCAAAGCTCCTGATGCTGGATGAACCCTCTATGGGTCTGGCGCCGCTGTTGGTGGAGCATATATTCGAGATTATAGAGGAACTGCACAACTCCGGTGTAACAATCCTGCTGGTGGAGCAGAACGCCAACATGGCACTGACCGTGGCTGATCGCGGCTACGTGCTGGAAACAGGCAGAATCACACTCACAGACGACGCGAAGGCATTACTGGCAAATGATGCAGTCAGAAAAGCGTATCTCGGCGGCTAAAGTTTTAAGCAGTATATAATTATAAACACCACGGGCGCACAAATGTGCGCCCGTACTTGTGGAAAAATGGAATATATTACTGAAACATGGTTTGCCGACTTAGTTGTTGTTTCAATCATCATACTTACCGTGCGTTAAGATACATAAACGCCGTAAATCCGAAAAGCGTTGCGGCAACTGAGTCTGCCGCTATGAGTAAAGGGATCTGCATTGAGTAATTTTTCATACGTTTTCACCGGCAAAGCTATTGCGCAAGGCAGCAGACTGTAGTATAATTATAAATTGCAGACTATAAAGGGAGGGATTTAAATTGGAATCAAGCACTATAGCGCTTATTATCATTGGCGCAATGCTGATTTTGTACATTACTGAGGTTTTCCCAATAGCCACAACTACATTTTTGGCTGTACTGGCACTTGCCATTTTCGGCGTGATCCCGATGGGCACCGCATTTGAAGGGTTCGGCAGTGATACAACTTTTTTGATTGTTGGAACAGTCGTCCTCGGCAGCTCATTGTATGAAACAGGCGTTACGGATGTTTTTGCCAAATATATTATGAAAATCATGTCTCGCGTGGGTACGAACGAACGGGTATTTATACTCGTATTAATACCCATCACTGTTGGCATTTCGCTTTTCCTTAGCAATACAGCCACATCAGCAATAATGCTCCCAATCGTGGGAAGCATCGTTGCGGTATCCGGTGGAAAACTGACAAAGAAAAACACATTCATGATGATCGGAATCATCGCAGTTGCCGGAGGCGGGGTGACTATTGTTGGTTCTACCCCACAGCTAATCGCCCTGCAATATCTGGTGGACGGCGGCTACGAACCCATCAGGTTCTGGGAGCTTGCTTGGACCGGAGTTCCGATACTCTTGCTCGCTGTTATCTTTTTTCAAACTATAGGTTTAAAATTACAGAACAAAGTCTTCAATTTCCCGGACGTAGTAGATCCTCCCAAAGCAAATGGAGCCACCAAGGATGACCCGAAAAATGTAAAAAAAATGTGGATAAATACAGCTATCCTCGTTTTCTGCATCGCTGGATTTTTGACCGAACGGTACGACTGGGCGTTCTGGAGTCTGGGCGGCATTTCAATGGTCGGTGCCATTCTGTGTCTCGTAACAGGCTGCATAAAACAGCATAGGGTATTTGAGAGAATGGACTGGACAACCGTTGTTATCATGGGTTGTTCAGTTGCTATTTCCGCTGCGATAAGAGATAGTGGTGCCGGCAGGCTCATCGCAGACACCGTGATAAACATCCTGGGCGACAGTATGACCCCATGGCTATTATGCGCGGTTTTGGCACTATTGGCAATGGTTTTGACAAACTTTATGTCCAGCACCGCTACAACGGCACTGCTTGTGCCGATAGCCGCCTCATTGGCGCGCGAGCTTGGATTTGATGTGAAGAGCTTCGTCATGGTCATCGCAATCGCCGGAAACATTGGATACGCCACACCGGTATCGACCCCGCCGATTACCATGACACTTGTGGGCGGATACCGCTTCAAAGATTACGTCAAGGTAGGCGGTCTGTTCAATCTGATGGCTTACATTCTTTTGATACTGCTGTTCCCGCTTGTCTTGAATTTCTAACTTTAAACAATAAAACAGGTGCCGCACAAATTGTGCGGCACCTGTTTTATTGTTTTTATTTTATTCCTCTACACCGCGCATCTTCGGATCAAGCGCGTCGCGGATGCCGTCTCCAATCATGTTAAAACCAAACACAAGGACGACAATCGCCAGTCCCGGGGCAATCGACAACAGCGGCAGATTCCCCAGCTGTGTGTACCCATCATTGGCCATGGTGCCCCACGCGGGATTCGGCGGCTGCAGGCCAAGCCCTATAAAACTCAGACCCGCTTCTGCCATAACCGCGCCGCCCATCATCATTGTCATTGTAACAATGATCGGAGAGATGCAGTTCGGCAAAATATGCTTGAGTGCTATGCTTATTTTTGAATCCCCCATCGCCCGGCTTGCCATGATATAGTCATTTTGTTTGATTGTCATAACCTGTCCATAGACCAGCCGGATATATCCGGGGAACATGCCCAGCGCGATTGCAAGCACGATGCCCATCACACCCCGGCCTATGATGGCACCGACAAGTATCATAATAACCAGCGGAGGAATTGAAATCCACGCGTCAGTCAGTCGCATGATTATGTCTTCCACCACTTTCCCGGAAAATCCGGCGATCAAACCGATTGCCGACCCGATGATCGTGGAAATGATTACGGTGGCCACACCAGAGATCAATGCCAGTCTTGCGCCATATATAATGCGGCTTAACAAACATCTGCCAAGTTCATCGGTGCCAAGCGGATACGTACTGCTTGGCGGCTGCAAGTTGTTCATCAAATTCAGTCTGTAAGGGTCATGCGGCGCTAGCTGGCTTGGGAAAATACCCGCCACCAAAATCACCAGCACCAAAAGCAGACCAAACAAAACAATTTTCCTACGGGCAAACACTTTGATAAAACGCTTAAACTCGTTTACCGGTGGAAGCGGCGGCTCCTCAATCACCTGGAAGGGTTGTTGTCCATCCTGCGGATAACCCGAAGGAGTCTTTATATCTTCAGCCATATTCTCTTCCTCCATTACGCTAATTGAATACGCGGATCGACCCATACATACATAAGATCCACAACCAGGTTTGACATGACGGTAATAAACGTCAACAGCACCGTGGTCGCCTGTACGACATTATAGTCATTAGACTGCATCGCTTGCACCAGCAGTGCGCCCATTCCGGGAACCACGAAAATCGTCTCAACAACGACGGATCCTCCGAAAATCCCGCGAATCATTCCGCCAAACCCTGAAACAATCGGCATCAACCCATTCTTCATTACGTGGCGGAAAATAACAGTCTTCTCACGCATTCCTTTTGCCCACGCTGTGCGGACATGGTCTGCGTTCAGCACATCCAGCATGGCAGAGCGCGTCATCCTTGACAATCCGCCGATTCCGCCAATCGACAACGTTACAACCGGCAGAATTGTCCGCCTGATACTTTGGCCGACATCCCCCCGCCATGGCAGGTGGAATCCCCAAATCGGCAGCCATTCCAGCAGAAATCCAAATACCCATACAAGCAAAATAGCTATCAAAAATGCCGGCACGGTCATTCCAAAGTTCCCAAATGAAGTCACCACGCTGTCTATGAGCTTTCCGTTGCGAACCGCAGCCACTACACCTAAAAATATACCTAAAACAACAGTTACGATTAACGAAAGAACACCAAGGTATACCGTAACGGCCATTCGTCTTCCCACTTCAGTGCGTATGTCATAATTCCGTACCATTGACCTGCCAAAATCTCCCCTAAGCATACGGCCAAGCCAATTCACAAACTGTATAGGTATTGGCAAATCAAGCCCGTGTTCGGCAAAAATGCGATCCATCAGCTCTTGTTGCATTACAGGATCCAGCACCTCGCCTGCCTGCATTCGTGAGTTTATCTCCTGATCCACCAGTGCAGAGACCGGACACCCTGGCGTCATGCGTATGAGAATGAAAACAACCATGCTGACAAGAAGCACTATAAACAATGAACTCACCAGTCTACGAACAATAAATGCTACCATAGTATTCCACTAACCCTTCCTTTCCGTCAGGCTCTTAAATATCCAGAGGAGCGGAGGCATGTTGCCTCCGCCTCTCTGGCAATTTTTCGATTCGATAAACTAATTATCGTTAATCGGCTTGTAACCACGTTCTATAGTAGAATAACATATGGTCTGTCGGTATCCAACCGGCCACTCTTGGGTGCAGGATATGCATGTTTCCTTGATGCCACAGCGGTATCAAGTGCAGGTGATTGTGATCTAACACGTAGTCAGCCAGTGCCAGCGCATGGGCTGTGTTGTCCCCGACGAAGAACATCGAGTCAATCAGGTACTGCATTCTCTCAGTCGGTACCAGTGAAACCCAGTTAGGCAGAGTGCCTTCGACATGCTCAAAGTTAACTCTTCCGCTGTCCTCAGCGTGGAACCAAGAGATGAAGTTACAGATCAGGATGCCATCCCAACCAGTTTCGCGGCGTAATTCCGTGAAAGATGGTGGATCTAGGAATTCCAGCTCTGCATTAATGCCGACGTCTGCAAGCATACTCGCCACTGCAACGGCAGCCGCGTCAGTGATTGAACCTGGGCGCGGGTAAAGCGTTGTGGTGAAGCCATCTGCGTAGCCCGCTTCAGCCAGCAGTTCTCTGGCTCTGTCTGGGTTAAATGCCGGTGCGCCGTAATTCGGGTCTGGATTGCGGCCGCGGAAGCCAGGCGGCACATACTGAAGTGTCGGCATATGGACGCCGAAACCAAGTGCGCTGGTGATTCCATCACGGTCTATCGCCATAGAGATCGCTTGACGTACCAGCGGATTTCTCAGCGGGCTGTTAGGATCGTTGGTGTTTTCCATAACGATGGTCACTGTTTGGTTACGCAGTGCCATGATGTGGTATCCCATGTCTTGGAACATACCAGCTTGCTCTGCCGTATTGGTGTTGACGATGTCAAATCTGCCTTCACCTTCTGCTTGGAGGCCGATGTTTTGAACCATGATGTCAGTGGCCCAAACCATGGTCACGCCATCAAGATAAGGTCTGCCTTCTTGCCAGTAGTTTTCATGACGCTCAAATGCGACGTGAGAACCTGGAACCACGTCCACGACTCTGAACGGGCCTGCGCTGATTGGTGTTTGCTCCAGCAGCTCATTGCCGCCATGCTCATATATCTCTCTGGAAGTGACCCAGCCTGTTGTGATTGCAGGCGTGGCGTTTCTCATATGATCCCAGTAGAAGCGGATGGTGTAGTCGCCAGTTGCTTCAACATAGATCATGCCTGCCGGCCAAGCTTGGTAATAGTCCATTCTATCTGCAACCCATGCGAACAGGTGTGCATCAACATATTCCGCCGGATTGAGGAAGTGCGGGTGGAGGTAGACGCCCGGGCGAATAGTATGCTCAACATAGTACAAGCCATTTTCGCCTCTGGTTTCGTCTCTGCCAACCGTATAGCCTGTGGACAGTATCAGTCTTGTGCTGCCGTCAGGATATTGTCCGGTCAAACTTTCTGTAAACGGATTGATAACCGCATTAAAACCGAGTGTCGGATCCCATGGCAAGCCTATCGGGCCGCCGGGTTCGCCTGCAGTTGCGAAGTATAACGTTCCGCCTCTTCTGGGGCCGCCTTCTGGCGGTTCCGGCGGGGCTGGGGTTTCACCGGGTTGTGTCGGTGCCGGGTCGGTAGCTGTCGGTGTGTCACCTGTGCCAGACTCTGACGGCGTACATGCCGCCACCAGGGCAACGATCATCACTAACGCTAATAGAATGCCTAGAATTTTCTTTTTCATATGCTTCTCCTTCATAAAATGTATACACGACTGGATACCTTGCTTGTTGCATTTATATGTATCAGCATCACGCAAAAACATGACATCCAGAACTGTTACGCTATACTATAACAAATGCACACTATTACTGCAACACTTACAAAAATGTTTGGGTGTATCAACAAAGATTTCGGCCTTGTTTTAGCAAAAATGACTACATTTAAAATTGTCAAGCCCCGAACTGGATATTCATTCAATTTTTAGCGATCATTTTGTGCACATAATCGCTTTTACGTCTCACCGGCAATCTGCAGTTTTTCTAATTTACCGCCGGAGAGTTTTACTTTATAATAGATAAGGCACAGTATAAGCGAAACAAGCGTCGCCGCCGGGGTGCCTATTCCAACATGGAACAGCGTCGCGTCCGGGATTCGACTGAATGCCCACGTCACCGGAATACGCACAAGGAACGCCGCAATCGTTTCCGCCACCGCAACGAAAGTTGTCCGACCACAGCCGTTCAAGAACCCAGTAATACACAGCACAAAGCTTAACAGCACCAAATCCCAAGAAAAAGCCA
The DNA here is from genome assembly GCA_009785655.1 of Oscillospiraceae bacterium. GTDB lineage: Bacteria > Bacillota > Clostridia > Oscillospirales > Oscillospiraceae > WRMH01. Next base: position 10,290 of record WQVW01000033.1, read on the forward strand.
CAATGAACTCCG
>WQVW01000034.1 GCA_009785655.1 Oscillospiraceae bacterium
CGAACGGGAACTGCAAACCAGTCTGGTTTTGCGTGGGGCGAAATCGTTGTCACTCACTGACGCGGGGCGCGAATTTCTGATCTATGCGGAAAAGATCGTCAGCGAATATGAGAGTATGACGGAACGGCTTACAAAATACAAGCATGATGCGGAAAGCCGTGTTTCTGTATATACGGAGCCGCTGTGCGAATACGGCTATGCGGACATGCTGACCCGATTCAAACATCACTCGCCGGAGATTGAAACTGAGGTTGCACAGCTCAGGGATGGGGATTTTGCCGCTCTTTTGAGTGTGCGGGATGACATCGTCTGCATTATGTTTTCAAACAACCAGTCAGCACCTGCCGGGACAAGGGTGCAAACACTTGTGGGTGACCGGCTGGCTGTGTTAGTAGGGAAATCGCACCGATTTGCCGGGATGCAGAATATAAAACTGCAACAATTGCAGGGCGAGCCGCTGCAGATAATCTCGCATGAGCAATCTCACTTTTTGAATACATTTGTGGCAGCGCAGTGCCATATTGCGGGATTCATGCCAGAGATTGTCCCATATGATCTCAGCTACAGCGCAATACGAGAAACAGCGCGGGAGCTAGGGATTGCAGCATTGATACCGGAACGGATTGCAAAGACAATCTGCGGCCATGATATGCAGGCGATCGAAGTTGCAGACTCCGGACAGTTTTTCATCAACGCAGTCATATCAGATAAATGCGCGAACGAAGCGGCAAAGGCATTGTTTTCGTTTCTGGAATCAGACGGAAAAGCTTGAAACTTTACAAATATCCAATCTAAATTATAAAGCACATAACATCACTTGCAATCGGTGTTTGGAGCGTTTTTGTGTCCGATTTTGTCAGACTCCGGAAGGAGGGAGTGTATCAGTTTTCGTATTGCTTCCGGTGGCTGCGCAGTCGTGCAAATGGCGCATAGTGTCAGTCGGGGGGATTCCTCCAGATTGAGGATTGTGATTCCCTCGCGTACCAGTGTGTTTGCCGCGCTTTCGGCCAGCAGCGTGACGCCGTTCCCGGCAGACACGTTTGCCATAATGGCATGTATCGGCAGGTCATCTGGTGTTTCTTTGGGTGCAAAGCCCTCGGCTATGCAGGTTTGAAGCAGATAACTATACATAAGATAGTCGCCCTTGTGTAAATAAAACGTCTCATTATGAAACGCGCGCAAAGATACGGTGTCACGGTTAGCAAGCGGGTGATTTTCCGGCACTGCAACGACGATTAGGTCTTCGCTGAGCGGAAGCGTTAGCGGGTATTTACGTTCGACCAGTTGTTCGTAGACAATGCTGATATCAGCGCGGCCTTTATCCAGCATGGTGCAGATATTGCTGATAGGGGATTCAGTCATGCTGAGTTTTATTTTTGGTTCTGACTGCATAAACGCGGTAAGCCGACGTATTATGTGCGTTTGATGAAATGTCAGGGCAATATTCACAGCGGATTCATACGGCGAAGTATACTTATAAAACGCGGCGAGTTGATCGTCATGCTGTTTGATGATATACGCGACGCTGGGATATATCAGCTCGCCCGCTTGTGTCAGTGTCAGCTGCTGTAGATTTTTGTTGAAAAGCTTTGCCGACAACTCATCTTCCATCCGGCTGATATATTTCGATAAGGTTGACAAATTAAGACCCATCAGGGCCGCTGTGACCGACAGTTTCCGTGTTTTGGAGAGACTGAGAAAGCACCGCATCTGCAAGAATGTCACGACAGGAACCTCATCATATTCGTTTTTTGTATATAATTTTATAATTCTATCATGAATCATAATGGCTGGCAATATAAAAGTCACAGAAAGCACTGGCGGAATTTAAAAATTTTCCGTGAAAAAACGAGTATTTACAAAAGTGACCGGGTAGGATATAATCATCTTTATCATATTTTGTAGTTTCGTCTTTTGTGTAAGAATGAAACGGTAATTTGCGCGTTAACATATGTAATATTTAAGGGGGACCATCCATCATGAAATATCCACGCCCGAAATACCTAGACCCTTCGGTAAAGACACAGACAGTGAAAGTGGCATACGGTGCAGACACCGCCGTGGCGCCTTTGTTTGATACGCCGATTTCTCCCCGCGAAAATTTCCGCAGGAGCATAGGAAGGCAAGACCCAATATGGTACCCTAACGCGACGACAGATAAAATTACCATGAATACCAACGATGTCATATCATGGAATGTCCGTGGGATGCAGATCCATTCTGACTTTAACCTGAAAGTGACAGAGAATTATGAGTTTAAAGATTGGTTTAATACCGACTGGACGTGGGAAGCCACTGCCGGTGGTGCGATGCTTACCCCGGGCACGCAGCTTTTAGACGATATTACACAGTGGGAAAAGAAAGTCGTATTCCCAGACCTCACCGAATGGGGATTTAAAGAAAAAGCCGAAGCGTTTATGAAAACCAAATATGACCCGGCCAAAGCCGTGTCATACGACATGGGCAGGGGCGTGACGGAACGGCTGGTATCCGTTATGGGCGGCTATACAGATTCTATGGAAGCGTTGCTGATAGAGCCGGAGGCGGTGCTTGACTTCTTTAACGCATATGCGGACTTCATGATCCAGGTCTTTGATACAATGAACGGCCTGTATCCGCTGGATATCATCACAATCCACGATGACTGGGGAACAGAGCGTGATACGTTCTTCTCCGAAAAAGTGATGGAAGAGCTTGTCTATGAACCAACGAAGCGCTTGATTGACCATATCAAGAAAAACGATGTGTTTATCGAATGGCACACCTGCGGCAACGTCACACGGTTTTTCCCGTATATGAAACAACTGGGCGTTGATATTGCCCAAATACAGGGCAGAGCAGTTGATATGCCAAAGATGAAAGAATTGTACGGAGACACCATAGGCTTCTGCACCATGCCGCATGGGTTGGATATGACGAAGCAGAACACAAAAGAGGACTATATTGAAGCGATCCGCAAAACGATCGACATCTACGGCCCCGGCGGAGGCAGCTATCTGATGATGTTCACCCCAGATCCGGAGCTTTTGTGGGACGTTTGCTCCGAAAATTACTGCTACAGCAGGGAGTTGTACGATAGTCTGAGATAGATATACATAATGCGATAAACGATACACGCCCTGGTCTGATTGTTTTAAGACCAGGGCGAATGAGTATTATTTATTTTGCGGGTGTTTTGTTTACAGCGTTACGAAGGGAAGGATTTCTATATGAGAGTGAAATCCACTGTGAGACAATCTATGAAGAATCAAAGAATGGACTTTTTCAAGACTGCTATTATTACATACTTGGCGGCCTCTAAAATCCTCAACTGGATTGATAAGGGCTTAGATGTGATGCAAAGTGACGCAGAGGGTGCACGGTTTGCAATCATCGCTAGATTAATAGTCAGAGAGCTGCCCCTTATACTTGCCGTAGTGGGGCTTGTGTTTGTTCACAAATCAAAAGGTCGCCTATGGATTAAACTTATGGTGGGGTATGTTGCCACAATTGCAATACTATTTGCATACTTATTCATAGCACCGTTTTTTTTCAATTTGCTTGTGGTAACTCCATTATTTGATCTGTTCATGTATTATACGGTGAGCTATGTGATTTTGAACCTAGTTCTGATCGGCAAAAGCTTTTTAAAGACAAAGACAAAGACTGAGGAAGTTTCAATTATAAACGCAGAATTCAGGAAAGATAAAGGCGGCTAAATGAGTTTACTGTACAAAATAAGTAAAATCTATAGGAAACGATAGAGACCGGGAGAGCCCATTAAGACGCTATTACAGGAGAAAGGAAAATTTTATGACGGATATTACTTTTAGGGCAGACAATGGATATTTTATTTATAAAACTGGGGCAATCATAATTCACGAAAATAAAGTATTGATGGTAAAAAACGAAAACTTCCCTTATTATTATACCGTGGGCGGAAGGGCAGGCTTTGGAGAAACATCAGAAGAAGCTGTTTTAAGGGAAGCATATGAAGAAACCAATGTAAAATTTGAAATAGACAGATTGGCTTTTATACACGAGAATTTCATTATTACGGATCTTTTTGGCATAGATAGTGCGCACCATGAAATCGGTTTATATTACTTAATGAAACAGTCCGGAGACATAGATAAAATAAAGTGCGGCAGCGTTGGGGCAGATGGCGGCGAAGAGTCGTTGCATTGGCTGCCCTTAGATGAACTGTCAGACCTTCATTTATTCCCTGTATTTTATAAAACAGAGTTGCAAAATTTAACCGATGAAGTACGTCATTTTATTACCAAAGACGGGAATACGTATCGCGTTTAATAAAAATTGTCTACAGGAATAAAAGAGATCACACAGGAGAACACCTATGATTAAAGTATTCACCATATTCGGCACACGGCCAGAAGCTATTAAAATGGCACCGCTTGTTAAAGAGCTTGAGTCAAGGCCGGAGATAGAATCCATCGTGTGCGTGACGGCGCAGCACAGGCAGATGCTGGATCAGGTGCTGAAGATTTTCGATATAAAACCGGACTTTGACTTAGACCTGATGCGTCATGGACAGACATTGTCCGATATCACCAGCGGCGCGTTGACCGGGATTGAGAATGTCTTGAAAGAAACCCGGCCGGATGTTGTATTGGTTCATGGGGACACTACGACGACTTTAGCCGGTGCGTTGGCGGCTTTTTATCAGCAGATCCCCGTTGGACATGTGGAGGCTGGTCTGCGGACGTGGAACAAATACTCACCCTATCCGGAGGAGATGAACCGGCAGATGGTTGATTGCATCGCCGATCTGCTATTTGCCCCGACCGAAGAGAGCAAGCAAAACTTGCTGTTGGAAAATAAGGACGAGTCGAAAATATTTGTCACCGGGAATACAGCGATAGACGCGCTAAAGACCACAGTGACAAGCGGCTATGCCCACCCAATCCTCGATTGGTGCGCCGACAGCAGGCTGATATTGCTGACAGCGCATAGAAGAGAGAATCTAGGCCAGCCGCTGTATCAAATTTTCCGGGCGGTTAGGCGTATTGTAGACAAGTCCCCGGATATTAAAGTTGTTTATCCTGTTCACATGAATCCCAAGGTGCGTGCAGTAGCGGATGAAGTATTGTCCGGCTGCGATAGTATAAGATTGATTGAGCCGTTGGACGTGATAGATTTCCATAATTTTATCAATGCGGCGCATATCATTCTCACCGATAGCGGCGGGATTCAAGAGGAAGCACCGTCGCTTGGTAAACCTGTACTGGTGCTGCGGGATACCACCGAAAGACCGGAAGGCATCGCGGCAGGCACGTTGAAACTTACCGGCACTGATGAGGAGACTGTGTATCGCCACACGAGAGTGTTGCTTACCGACAAAACGTTGTATGACCAAATGAGCAAAGCCAGCAATCCTTACGGCGACGGGGAAGCCAGTATCAGGATTGCTGACGTGATTGTTGAAAAATATAGTTAAAATGTGTGTGTGATTAATTCATTTTGCCCGGTGTTCCGTACAGTTTGCCCGGCTCCAGCTCGCCATATAAGTGATACAGCAGTTCAGACACGGTCACCAGTTGGTATCCTTCGGCGATTAACGAGGGTATGACAAGTTCCATCGCGGCGACGGTTGTGGGGTGGATATCGTGCAGCAGAATAATGGCACCTTCTTCCACCCGGTTCATGATGTTGTTGTATATGGTTTGGGCATCCCGATACTTCCAATCCATCGGATCCAGCGTCCAATTTACAACGGAATAACCCAATTCGCCGGAGATGTTCGCGACGTTGCTGTTCAGCCAGCCATATGGCGGGCGAAAGAAACGCGGCGAAATGCCTGTGACCTCATCAATGATTGCGCTGGTGTTTTGTATCGTTTCAGCAATTGCTTGACAGCTCAACGCAGAAAGATTGCGGTGCGACCAGGTGTGCCCCGCGACTTCACTGCCGATGTTGACAGTGCGCAATACTGTATCCTGTCGTGCCTCTACGCGATATCCCAGGACGAAAAAAGTTGCCCGGGCATTGTATTGTTCCAGTATATTTAAAATATAATCGGTAAATCGACTGGGGCCGTCGTCAAAAGTAAGCGCAATCATGGGTCTGTCGCGCATGTCGATTTCCGGGTTCAGCCATGATTCGGGTTCGCTATTGCCCGGCTCATACTCAATATCGTCCTCTGCACATTCAACTTCGGTTTCATGGTTGTCTGGTATGTATTCAGCGTCGTTATGGGCGAGATTGGTTTCCGTTGGCATCTCTGCCTCTGGCGGGGGCAGGAGCGGCTGCGTTGTGCGCGATTCCTCCGCAGTGGTTGGGAAATATTGCGGATATTCGTCACATCCCGTAAATAATGTAACCAAAATAACCATTAACAATGCGATTAAAATTTTCACGTAAAATGCTACCCCTCTCTTTGTCTATGACATTATACGTGAACTGAGGGGTTTCGTCAAGATTCGACAATCAGAAATATTAGAACGAGGATAGAGGGACAGACTTTTTCTTGCGTTCGTGTTTTTTTGCTATTTTAATCCATCGTTGTTTTGTTACCATTCTATACAGGGCGTGTTTGTGAATGACCCATCTCTGGCGCGAGTCTGCCAGAGATTATCGGCCAACGAACAAACACGCCGTAAAATTTCCGATGGGAAGGGAATGGATCAACGATATGGCACTATATATTGGCATTATATACGGCGCGATTGCACTGGCTGCTGCAGTGACATTGATGCTTTTTCGTTATGTCTTTGCGCAGGGGAGAGGTTCCACAGAAATGATTGAGATATCAGACGCGATACGCGGCGGAGCCAATGCATTTTTGTACAGGCAATATAAGGCGATCGCACTGATTTCAGCTGTTTCGCTTGTGGTAATCATCTTTGCGGTATACTTGGGAAATTTTACAAAAGACAATCCACACGCGTTAAGCCACGCATTGCACGCGGGGGCGGCATTCACGGTGGGGGCGATATGCTCTGCGCTGTCTGGCTATATCGGGATGTATATGTCGGTGCACAGCAATGTCCGCACGGCGGAAGGTGCGCGGACAAGCTTGACCCGGGCATTGCAAATCGCTTTCCGCGGCGGGGCGGTGACGGGACTTGCGGTGACGTCTCTGTCACTATTCGGTGTGACATCGCTTTTTTTATTATTTGGCGGGCTGTCTACGAATATAGAGACGGTGATTCAAGCACCGACGCTTGTTGTTGGATTCGGATTCGGCGCGTCACTGGTCGCCTTATTTGCCCAGCTTGGCGGCGGAATTTACACCAAAGCCGCCGATGTGGGGGCGGATTTGGTCGGTAAAATTGAAGTCGGCATCCCGGAAGATGATGCAATGAACCCGGCGGTCATCGCCGATCTGGTGGGGGACAACGTCGGCGACTGCGCCGGGCGGGGGGCGGATCTGTTTGAATCGACCGCCGCTGAAAATGTGGGCGCCATGATTCTCGGTGCTGGGCTGTATCCGGTATTCGGCATGATGGGGATAATCTTTCCGCTGGTGGCGCGTGCGCTTGGGTTGATTGCGTCGATTGTTGGGATTATGATGGTGCGCGTGAAACATGAGGATGACGACCCGATGAAAGCACTAAACGTCGGATATGCCGTCACTTCTGTTATTATGGCGGTGCTTTTATACATAGTCATTGACCACATGCTGGGCGGATATTTGCCGGGCGGCGAATCGGTCAATACGCTGATGCTGTACGGCTGTGGGCTTGTCGGCATTGCACTGAGTTACATATTCGTCTGGCTGACTGATTACTATACCTCATACAGCAAACGGCCGGTCAGGCTGATTGCGGAAGCGAGCAGGACAGGCCCCGGTACGAACATCATCACAGGCACAGCTATCGGCATGGAGTCCACTGCGCTGCCGGTATTGTTTATCTGTGCTGCGATTTTCGTGTCGTACAGGCTCGGCCAGTCCGCCTTGGGTGGATTGCCCGCTGGTGGATTATACGGCACGGCGATCGCCACGATGGGAATGCTGTCCACCTGCACGTTTGTCCTGGCGATGGACGCGTTCGGACCGATTACTGACAACGCCGGTGGGATTGTTGAGATGGCGGGCGAGCCAGAATCGGTGAGACAAACGACCGATAGGCTCGATGCGTGCGGCAATACGACCAAAGCGCTGACGAAAGGCTATGCCGTCGGCTCCGCCGCGCTGGCGACGTTTTTGATGTTTGCGGCATATACCGATGAGGTGAAAAGTCTGCTGAATATTCCGCCGGACATGCCCTATATTGTTGATATTGCGAGGCCAGAGGTGTTTATCGCGGCGTTTATCGCGACGATGGTGGTATTCCTGTTTTCATCTACAGCGATAAGGGCGGTCAGTAATGCGGCGCAATATGTCATTATAGAGGTCAGGCGGCAGTTTAAAGATTTGTCCACCGTCTTAGCTAACGGCGGCAAGCCGGACTATAACAGATGTGTTGATATCGTCACCAAAGGCGCGCTGCATGAGATGGTTATACCGGGATTCATCGTCGTTATCGCGCCAATTATTGTTGGTGTAACACTCGGCATGGAAGCGGCGGCGGCATATATACTCGTTTGCACAATTGCCGGAGTGATTCTGGCGCTGTATCTCAATAACTCAGGCGGCGCATGGGATAACGCGAAGAAGTACATTGAACTCAGCGGATTTGGCAGGGGATCGGAAGCGCATAAGGCGGCCATCGTCGGCGATACGGTGGGGGATCCTTTCAAAGATACGGCGGGTCCATCGCTGCATGTGCTAATCAAGCTGACCAGTACGCTGATGCTGCTGTTTGTGGTGCTGTTTCGGTAGGGAATTGAATAATAAAAAACGGATGCCTTGCATAGGTATCCGTTTTTCTTATGAATAATCACACAAGCTCATCTTCATCCGGCGGCTGGAACATGGGGATATATCTGTCCATGTCAATTTTAGGAATGTTGAATACGCCTTCGGTGAGATTTTGATTCCGATGTTCCAAACGGCGGTATAATTCCGCGTGCGGAACGTCCATATAATGCATCTTGAAATCCGCGCCTAGCGTTTTGGCTTTGTTCCTGTAATCGTCACGTTCGCCGCGCCCCCAGCAGCCGTAATCGAGTATTACGTCTCCGCCGATTTTCAAAACGTGTTTGGCAACGTCCCACATAATATGTTCGATGCACCGGTGTCTTTCGTCGTGACGTTCATCTCCAACATCGTCTCCGAACAGCTTTAAATGCCAGACATCCAGCGTCAGCAACAGCGCGCCTGTGTCTGCCGCGAGTTGGCGGGCATAGGTTGTTTTCCCGCTGCAGGGCAACCCAACCATCAGATGCAATGTTGCCATGATTATCCTCCGTACTCAGCACGTACTTGCTTTTTGTGGAATTAATGTCATAATAGTACCATAATCGCCAAGGGGGAGTCAATGATGGACAGTAGTGTGATCGGCATACAAGGCATGTCATGTGCGGCGTGTGCGCAGCGGGTTGAGAAAGCGATCGGGAAATTGGACGGCGTGATAAATGTCTCAGTCAACTTTGCCACTGAAAAAGCCACGGTTGTGTATGAGCCGAAGAAATTAAAACGCGCGGAGATAGAAGCGACCATAGAAAAAACAGGATATAAACCGGTGGAGACATCAACCGCTGGGACGAGTGGCGAAGACAGATTACGGCGGCAAAAAGAGATACAAACATTGCAGAAAAAATTTATTATTGCCCTGATCTTCTGTGTGCCGCTGTTTTATATCGCCATGGCACCGATGGTAAATATGAGTGCCATAAATCTGCCGTTTCCGCACGTGCTTGATCCGGCGTATAATCCGCTGAATTTCGCGCTGGTACAGCTGGGTTTGACGCTGCCGATCGTTATAGCGGGGTACAAGTTCTATATTGTCGGGGTAAAGTCGCTGGTTCAGAGAAGTCCGAATATGGATTCGCTGGTAGCAATCGGCACAAGTGCTGCGTTTCTGTATGGATTGTTCAGGACGTTTCAGATCATCACCGGCGCGGCTGAATTCCACGCGATGAACGTGCTGTATTTTGAAACGGCGGGGGTTATCCTGACGCTAATACTGCTGGGCAAAACGCTGGAGGCCGTGTCCAAAGGACGCACCGGCGAAGCGATCGAAAAAATGATGGAGCTTGCGCCGAAAACCGCGATAGTCATCAAAGACGGGGAGGAAACGGAAATCCCAATTGACGCGGTGCGAATCGGCGATATTGTCGTCGTAAAACCAGGCGCGAAAATC
>WQVW01000035.1 GCA_009785655.1 Oscillospiraceae bacterium
GAACCGCGCAAACACACCCTGCATCAAAATCTGCTCGTTTTCAGCGAGTTTATCGTCCGTCCATTGAGAATCGTCCAGTATCCATTCGGTCAGCGCATCAAAGACGCTGGGATTCTGCATCCTTGCTTCCAGCGCCCAGTCGGTGATTTTTTTGTACTTTTCCGCATCAGTCAGGTTCTCGTCCTTTTGCCCGTCGATATCGCTCCAATCGGCCAAGTGAAATTCGTCAATAAATTTATGTGACATGTCAAATCCTCCCTGTATAGTTACGTTAATGGTCAGCGGATGAAACAATCGAGCCTGTCCGTGCCGGATTTTAGACGGCGGTACGCCGTGGAACCGCGTAAACGCCTTGGAAAAGCTCTCCTGCGTATCGTACTGATAGCGCATGGCCACATCAATGATTTTGCTGCCCGGCTGCAACAAATCCTGCGCTGCCAAACTCAGCCGCCTGTTGCGGATATACTCACCGACGGTCATGCCCATCACCACGTGAAAAATAAGCTGAAAATGCGAGCTTGACGCATAAGCTTGACCCGATACTTCGTCTATGCAAATATCATTGGTCAAGTTATTTTCGATGTATTTAACGGCATTCGCCAAATTTTGTATCCAGTTCAATTATTCATCCTCCTCCCTTCTTAGTTAGTAATCATACAACAGCACAAACCGAAAAGTCATGTCCTAAAATACGGTGTTTTGTCCGGAAATCCTCCGATCGTTTATTTTAGGCATCATATCATAAATCGTTATGAACGTACAATCCTCACTTGGCAATGCAAGAGACGTCCGAATCGCATTTCGGGCGTCTCTTTTTCAAACTGCATACTCCCTATTCCAGTCCCAGGATCTGCTTAACTTCATCTTGTCTGGCCAGCGGGCGGCCGACTTCTTTTGCGATGTCCTGCACTTCTTGAAGCAACTCAATATTTGTCGGTTTGCGCTCCGGGTCAAAATGCAGCTCCAGCCCGGTCTTTATATGCCCGCCAAGCTCTATCGTCCGTTTGATCAACGGACGTGTATCCGCATTCCCCTCACCCCAAATGGATATGAACCAGGGCAGATCGCAACCCTCCATCATATCGAGATAAAAGTACAGACTTTCCAACGTGGGCGGCACTCCGGTGGTATTCACCGGCTGCATAGCCACCGAACCGTAATCACCAAAGAAGTATAAATCTATGTTAGAGCCTTTGGTGGAACGCCCCCGCTTTATGTACTGCATCGCAGTACGCAGATAACCCGGCTCATAAACTCCCCAGATGATGCCCAAACCGCTTCTTTCGCACGCGGCCACTTGTTTGTTGATTTGATCATACGGCACGGAGTACACAACGCCTATATAATTCCCGTTTTCGTCAACGGCGAACGGCAGATTTGCCGAGCCGCAGTCAACTGTGCAAAGGCGTACACCGGCTCTTTGAGCCAAAAGCTCGGCATGTTCAACGCCTGATACGTCGCCGCTTTGGGTGGACGTATTCGTCCCTGTGGCGTACCAGAACATCTCGGGATACTTATCCAAGGCGACACGCATCGTCTGCATGTAATCCTCATATGCCTCCTCACCGCCAATAAATATGTTGGTGTTGTGCAGATGAATCCCACAGGCACCCGCCTCCCAGCATTTGATCGCTTCCGCCGATACTTCGTCATATCCGACAGGAATATTAGGGTTGTGATCTTTTGAACGCATCCCGTTGATGTGGGATTCAATGATGACCGGGGAATTCCAGTTCGGTTTCGCTTCATCGTATTTTCTATACTTGCTTTCCATTGTTTTCCCTCCAAAAAATATTTTTTATCACTATATCATATACCACTCCGCATATTCAAGCGGTAACGCCCACCGGAAGCCAATCATGCGACACAGTTACAAAAAAGTTACGAAAAAATTACAAAATAGTTGACAACGCGCTTTTTTTTTGTTATGATTGTCGCAATCAATCGAAAAAGGGGAATATTTCTGTGAATCGCGGTTTAAAAAGGATACTTTGTTTAATTATAACTTGCGGCCTGATGATTGGCTTGGCGCAAACAGTGTTTGCCGCCGATGCGTTTCAAACCACCAGCGGTGTCAATCTTAGAACCAGCCCATCGACTGACGCGGATATAGTCAGGACAGTTGATATCGGTTCCACTGTGGAAATGCTTCAGCATGACCCCGCAGACTGGTCAAGGGTCAGAATAAATGGCACAACGGGATACATCAGATCAGATTTCTTAGTGGTCCCGACCGGAAGCACTCCGGCTGCATTCAGAACCACCAGCGGCGTCAATCTCAGAACCAGCCCATCGACTGACGCGGATATAATCAGGACAGTTGATGTCGGCACCGCCGTTGAAATGCTGCAACATGACCCCGCTGACTGGTCAAGGGTCAGAATAAACGGCACGACAGGCTATATCAGATCAGATTTCCTTGCTTGGGCTGGCCAAAGTGCTCCACAAGCAGCCAGCGCACCGGCAGCTGCCCCATCGCAGACACTTTCTTTTTTCAGAACCACTGCCGGCGTCAATTTCAGATCCAGCCCATCGACTGACGCGGATATAATCAGGGTGTTAAATACCGGAACCACTGTTGAAATGCTTCAGCATGACCCGGCAAACTGGTCAAGAGTCAGAATAAACGGCACCGTTGGTTACATAAGTTCAGAATTTTTAAGCGCAGGTGCCGGTCATGTTGAGTTTTTGGAATGGTCAATCGCCAGACGTATTGTGCAAAACGGCGTACCGATGCGGGTGGTCGATGTGCGAACCGGTATATCTTTTTACCTTCAAAGTTTCTCCATAGGCGGATACGGTATAGGCGGACACGCCGATGTTGAACCGCTGACACAAGCAGACACAGATGCGATTTTAAGATCCCGCAACGGCGTCTGGGCATGGGCGCCCCGCCCTGTCTGGGTATCCATCGGTGACCGCACGATCGCTGCGGCACTCAACGGAATGCCCCACGATGTCAGCACAATCGCCAACAACGGCATGAACGGCCACTTGTGCCTGCACTTCTACGGTACCAGAACCAGAAGCCAAACATATCAAAGAGACCTGAATAACGCCGTCAGAGAGGCTTGGAACGCCAGCCAGTAAGCAGCTTAATGCGGAACTAATTAATTAAGTGCCACTCAATCTTGGGTGGCACTATACTTTTGTAAAACACCCAGAGTTCTATCCCCCTGTGCCGGTTTATATGCCAGGCGCATATGAGAAAACCCCGACGAAAAAATCCGTCGGGGTTCTTTTACATATAATGCACGCATAAACTAGGTGCTAAAAAACAGGCACTACCCTGCCTTCAAATCTTTCATTGATGAAGTCTCTGACCTCATCTGATGACAGAATGTCTATCAGTGCCAAAACTCTCTCATCATTCTCATTGCCCTCACGGACAACAATGTAGTTTGCGTAAGTTTGCGCGCTGATGGAATCCCTGTCTTCAATGGCCACCGCGTCTTCATCAATTGAAAGACCCGCTTGCAGTGCAAAATTCCCATTAATGACAGCCATATCCACGTCGGGTAAGATATGTGGAAGCTGCGCGGCCTCTAGCTCTCTGATATCAAGGTTTAACGGATTGTACACGATATCAAGCCGCGTGGCAAGAATACCGGCATCAGGATCAAGTCGTATCAGTCCCGCCGCTTCTAAAAGCCGGAAGGCTCTTGCCGCGTTGGTCGCGTCATGCGGCACCGCGATGATTGCCCCGTCCTGCAGCTCAGCAATCGTCTGTGTCCTTGATCTATACAGACCCAGCGGTTCAAAATGCACCGGGAACAGTGCCACCATGCTTGTGCCGTGCTGATAGTTAAAGTTGTCCATGTATGGAACGTGCTGGAAATAGTTCGCATCCAACTCTCCGCTTTCCGTGGCCAGGTTCGGCAGAACAAAATCCGTAAAAACCCGGATTTGCATGTCGAATCCCTTTTCGGCCATTCTGTCACTGACAAATTCAAGCACCTCAGAGTGCGGCACCGGTGTGGCACCAACGACAAAAGGAACCAATTCATCATCGCCAGAAACAGATCTGTCGTTGTCGCCGCCATCAGCAGCGCAAGCCGCAAGCAGCGTCAGCGATATTGCAAACAACACTGCCAGTGAAACAGAAACAATTTTCCTCATCATATTTTATCCTCCAACTTTTTAAGTATTGAAAATATTTGATCTAAATATTATACAATCAGCGTTTGTCAATCTTCCTTGCAAGCAAATTGCCCAGAGACTGTCCGAATATCACCAAAACAACAAGCAGCGCAACGGCGATCCACATAATATCGCGCTGCCCTCTGTGATGTCCATATGAGATAGCGACGAAACCCAACCCGTCTCCGCCCAGGATACCCGCCATTGCGGAAAAACTCAGAATCGTTGTGGCGGAAATCGCGGCGCCGAGTATAAGGGACGGTTTGGCCTCGGGTATCAACACTTTATAAATGATTTGAAATATTGAAGCACCCATCGAGTGCGCCGCTTCAACAACACCTTTGTCCACGGCTTTGACCGAGTTTTCAACCACCCTGGCCACAAATGCGAATGCGGCGATGACAAGCGTAAACGTCATTGCCTGGTATCCCAGTGAGGTACCCATAACAGTCCGCGTCACCGGGACAACAACCACCGCCAAAATCAAAAAAGGCACGGCACGCATGATATTGATTAAGACACCGACGATGCTGTTTATCACTCGCATCGGCTTTATCCCGTCTTTATCGGTAATGCACAGAAAAACGCCGAGCGGTAATCCAACCAAATATGCCCCGATTGTTGCAAAAACCGTCATGTACAGCGACCGCCATGTTTCGGTAAGCATTAAATTAAAGATCGTTTCAACACTCATAACACAACCTCCCTCCTGCTGCATGTCTTAGCACCATTTATTAAATAACTTGATAGACTCATTCTGATGCGTCCTCAACTTTAATGTTATTTGCCCGCAGATAGTTGGTTATCTTCTCAGCCTGCAATGCGTCATCCGGCAACTCGACGATCATGTGGCCGAAAGCCTTGCCTTGTATATCTTTCAAATCGGCAAACCAAATGTTCACCGTCGCATTGCATTCACGCACCATATTTGAAAAAACCGGCGCATTGGAAGAGCTGCCGTCAAACACCACCCGGATACACCGCTCACCGATATAATTGTTCCTTTTGCCTTCATCAGGATATACCAGCTTGCGCGCCGCCGAAGACTTCGGTTCGGAGAAAATGTCTTCCACCCGCCCCATCTCAGCAATGCGTCCATGCTCCATCACCGCCACGTGACTGCATATTTTCTCAATCACGCTCATTTCGTGGGTGATAATAACAATGGTTATTCCAAGTCTTTGATGAATATCTTTTAAAAGTGCCAAGATCGACCCGGTCG
This sequence comes from Oscillospiraceae bacterium, assembly GCA_009785655.1. GTDB lineage: Bacteria > Bacillota > Clostridia > Oscillospirales > Oscillospiraceae > WRMH01. The sequence goes on from WQVW01000035.1 coordinate 5,363, forward strand.
TTGTCGGATCCAAGGCGGATGTTGCCTCATCGCACAGCAGCACCTTTGGGTCTGTTGCAAGTGCCCTTGCAATCGCGACGCGCTGTTTCTGTCCGCCTGAAAGCTGTGACGGATAGCTCTTCTCTTTCTCTGATAACCCGACAAGTGCTAATAGCTCTCGGGCTTTCCTTCTGGCTTCTTTTCTTGGAACGCCGCCGATTTCAAGCGGGAAACATACATTGCTAAGCACATTGCGCTGCGCCAGCAGATTAAACTGCTGAAAAATCATGCTCATCGCCCTGCGCAAATGGCGCAGCTTCCGCCCGGACTGTTGCGATAAATCAATCCCATCAAAAATAACCGTTCCGGAGGTCGGCGTTTCCAGCGCGTTAATACAGCGCACCAGGGTGCTTTTCCCCGCCCCGCTCATACCGATGATCCCATAGATGTCACCCTTATGTATATCCAAGCTGAAATCATCAATGGCTGTGACATTGGCACCTTTGATAAAAAAAGTCTTTGTTAAATTTTTAATCTGAATGATCGGCTCACTGTCAATATGTTCCAAATCCATCAATCCCTTGTGTATATTCGGCGTATTTTATACTATTTTCTGAATTTTGTCAATCGTCATGGTCGTGAATATCCAGTAGACAAAGGCATCCGTTTACGCATTCCCCGGCCGCATATAAATCAAGCTTTTAACAACTTTTTCGTTTGCGCCGCTCGCGTTTATATGATATAATTCGACATTGAACAACTACACTCATATTAGGAGAATCATGTGAAAAAAATACTGAACCGATGCGTCACCGGTGTGCTGATGCTTATTATAATGATGTCCACTGCCAGCTTTTCTCGGCGGCCGACAGAAACAGATACGCAGATTGCAGTTGCGAATCCCCCGCATGTGAGCAATCAACCTGTGACTGATGACACCTATAGCCTTGGTGAAGATGCGGCGCACCATATTGTCGGCATTTCTAACGATGAATTCCGTGCGGTTTGGGTTACAACGGTACTGAACTTAGATTTCCCGTCCCAACAAGCGCTTTCCGCCGATGCGATGAAGCAGGAGATTGACGCGATCGTGGCGCACACGGCGGCACTTGGCTTGAACGCCATCATATTCCAGGTTCGTCCAACCGGCGACGCATTTTACGAATCCAACATTTTCCCTTGGAGTCAATGGCTTTCCGGAACGCAAGGCCAGGGCATCCCCGATTTTGACCCGCTGGCGTACTGGATTGAAGCAAGCCACGCAAAAGGCATCGAACTGCACGCATGGATTAACCCCTATCGTATTATCCATACGATCACAAATAGTTCTGACCCGAATACGTTGGCACCAAACCACCCGGTAAGACTGCGGCCGGAGTTGGCCGTGGGATGGACAGACCCCAACGGACGCCAAGGTCTGTTTTTAGACCCCGGCCTGCCGGAAGCGAGACAGCTAATCTTCGACGGCATTGCCGACCTCGTCCGGAACTACCATGTGGATGGTATACATATTGACGATTATTTCTACCCCGGTACCGATTTTGACGACGCCGCGTCATTCGCCCGCTACGGCAACGGCATGGACTTGCATGACTGGCGGCGTGAAAATGTCAACGAACTGATCAAAGGCATTCAATCCGTTATCCGTGCGCTGAACGACGAGCTCGGCAGAAACGTACGTTGGGGTGTCTCGCCCACCGCTATTTGGAAAAATGAATCCAGCAATCCGTATGGTGTCCCGACAACCCGCGGCATGGAATCTTACCATACGCTTTACGCAGATACCCGCCGCTGGGTCATGGAGGAGTGGGTGGATTATATCAACCCACAGATATACTGGTACATAGGTTTTGAAATCGCTGATTTTGAGGCTGTTTTCAATTGGTGGGTAGATTTATGCAGGGGGACTAACGTAGACTTGTACATCGGCCATGCCGCGTGGCGGGAAGATTTAAATCACCAGCCGCCGCGCTGGGACGGTGAAATGGTGCGCCAACTGGAGATGGTGGCCGCCTGTGATGTCACCGCAGGCAGCGTGTTCTTCCGCTTTGAATCACTGCAAGGCGCAGTTGGCAACGCCATCCGAAACTTTTATATGAGACAAGGCCGCCAACCAATCATGGTATTAGACACACTGACCGTTGGCACGCCGCAACAGGATACAACGCTCACGGCCGCATCGGCGTCCGGGTTTCATATCACCGGAACAAGTGATCCGTATGAAATTTTATATATGAACGGCGCGGTCGTGTTAAACCGCACTGTTGAGGGTTTTTTCTCCGTGTTCGCGCCGCTTGATGCAGGGGTGAACGTATTCACTTTCAGTCAAGCAGGCCAAGATGACGTTACGCGCAGAATCACACTCAATGCACCAGGCACTCCTGACCCGCCCGCCCCGGCTGCGACAGTCACACAGATCACAACGCCGACTTATGCCACTGTCACGGACGGTGCCGCATGGGTGTTCCCGGGTCATACCACTGCGGGAGGTTCTGATTGGATGCTGCTGCCGGGTCAGCAGGATCGTGTCATTGCCGAATCAAGCAACGGATTTGTTCGGCTCTCAAATGGCATGTGGATAAATCGAAACCATGTGACACTTCGTACTGAGAACGCTTTTATTGAGAATGTACTGCGAAACGGCGTATACCATGCCGGTGCGTATTACGATATGATTGTGTGGCAGTCCGACATGTTCCCGGCCGCCTATGCCGGATTTGACGGGCAGACCCTGACTATTTATTTTGGAATGCATACGGAAGCACCGCCGCTGACCTTGCCCGCCAATTTGTCGGAAACGATGTTTTCAAGTGTCCGCAGCGGTATGCACGGCATTACGCCGTACCATGCTTTCACCATCAGGGATGATGTGAGATTTGAAGGGCATTTTATCGACTTTGATAACGGCGAATTCCGGCTGCATCTGAGACGGAGAAGAACTTTGACACCGGGCGACATGCCCCTCGTCGGCATTACAATCGTGTTAGATCCAGGCCATGGCGGCGAGGAATACGGTGCTATCGGCCCGTTGGGCGGCCATTTGTCAGAGAAAGATTTGACACTGATCAACTCGCTGAAATTGGCCGAGCGTCTCACGGCACTGGGCGCAAATGTCCATTTGACCCGCGATGATGACACGACCGTAACACTTCAAGAACGCGTCGATTTAAGCTGGCGTGTGATGCCGGATTTATTCATTTCCCTCCACGTAAACAGCGTTGCCGAAACAACCAATGCCGCCAATATCAGCGGTTTTACCGTTTGGTATCGAAACGCAGGCAGCGTAAACATATCGCGGATATTTTTGGACTTTATGCATGATATCAACCCAGCGACAACCCGGTACAGGAATATAAATCAAGCCAACTTCTTTGTCTGCCGCCCCCAATGGGTGCCGTCTGTGATCCTTGAGTCCGGATTTATCGTTAATATTGACGACTTTGTTTGGCTGATTGACCCAGTAATGCAGGACAAAATGGCAGATGCAATGGTGGAGTCCATCCTGAGCTATTTTATTGCTGTCTAAAATATACAGTCCCATTTCAATTTAGGACTGTATATGCACAGCAGGGAAAGTTAATTTTTGACTCAGCATCGCTCTGATAGTAGCATCGGAATGCACTACGACTCAAACTTTGTTATCAACTCCGCAGGGGTAAGTGCTTGTTTTTCACTGCCTGAGACATCCATATCTATTTTGCCGCCGTTAAGCATGATCAGTCTGTCGCCATATACAATCGCATCGCTCATATTATGAGAAATCATTATGGTTGTTATTTTTTGTTCGTCAACCAGTTTTTTTGTGATACCCATGACTTGTTTGGCGATCCTTGGATCCAGTGCTGCTGTGTGTTCATCCAACAACAGCAACTTTGGTTTTTGCAAGGTTGCCATGATCAGCGTCACAACCTGCCGCTGTCCACCCGATAAAAGCGATGCTTTTTTTCGCAGCATGTTTTCCAGCCCTAGGTCGAACTCGGCCAATCTTTCTTTAAAAAAAGCGATATCCCTCTTGCGTATCGCCCATTGGAACAACGGCCACTTGCCACGAGAATAAGCCAATGCCATGTTTTCTGCGATTGTCAAGTCAGGGCAAACGCCGGTATTCGGGTCTTGAAACACACGCGCAATCAACGCCGCGCGCGCGCTGTGACTTGTCCGCAGGACGTCTTTTCCATCAATCGTGATTGCCCCTGATGTGTGCCGCAAGTTGCCGTCTATCACATTGAAAAGTGTACTTTTGCCGGCACCGTTGCCGCCGATGACAGTGACAAACTGCCCCTCGGGAACATCCAGACTCAGCGATTTTAACACCTGATTTTTTTCGATCCCATTGTCAAAAATATGCGATACATTTTTCAGTGATATCATTTGATCTCCACCACCCGCTTCTTGAAGATAATTTCGCGCAATTTGGGCATACACAGTGCCAGTAAAGCGAGCAAAGCAGTAAGCAAGCGTGTCCAATCGGGACTGAGCAGCCCCGAGATGATGACCAGCGATATACAACTAAAGTAGATAAACGCACCCAGCGCGATAAATAATAGTCGTGTGAGTATGCTCGCATTTTTGGGCGTAATGATTTCACCGATAACAAGGGTCGCAAGTCCAATAATGAGAACGCCTGTTCCTGAATTGACATTGGCGCCGCTTTGCTGCTGTGCGACCAATGCGCCCGCAAGCCCAGTAATCGCATTTGATATCACAAGAGAACAAATTTTGCGGCCGTCTGTATTGATACCAATGGAACAAGCCATGCGTTCGTTATCGCCCGTGGCGCGAATTGACAATCCGAA
>WQVW01000036.1 GCA_009785655.1 Oscillospiraceae bacterium
ATCGGCAATGACAAGCATATCAGGCGTGAGTTCCCGCGCTGTTCCATCTAGGGTGTTCATTGTTTCACCGGGACGGGCAGTTCGCACGACAATCTTTCCACTGTCGAGGCAGGCGTAATCAAATGCGTGCATCGGTTGACCATATTCCAGCATGACGTAGTTTGTGATGTCAACAATGTTGTTGATTGGTCGCACCCCGCAGGCGCGTAGCCGCTGCCGCAGCCATTTCGGTGACGGTTCGATTTTGATATTCTTCACCATCCGCGCTGTGTAACGTGGGCAAAGTGCCGGGTCGGCGATTTCTATTGCCAGCAATTCCCCGATATCCCCGCCGCCGCCTTTGACGGTGACGGGCGGAATGTTAAATCCAGCACCGAATGTCACCGCACTCTCACGCGCCAGGCCGATGATCGACATACAATCGGGTCGGTTGTTCGTGATCTCGAATTCGACAATCGTGTCATCCGCACCAATGACCGGAACGATGTCATCTCCGGGCGAACAATCTTCCTGCATGATCCATATTCCGTCTTCGTCGGCGTAAGGGAAATCATGCGCGTCGAGCCGCAGTTCAGTCAACGAACACAGCATCCCCTCCGACTTCACGCCGCGGATTTTGCCTTTTTCAATCTTCACGCCGCCCGGCAGACGTGATTTATGCAGCGCGACAGGAACGATATCTCCCGCCCGTACGTTCTGCGCCCCGGTGACGATCTGTACCGGATTCTCGCCGCCGACATCGATAGACGTAACCCATAGGTGGTCAGAATCCTCGTGTCGTGCAATCGTATCCACGCGCCCAACGACGACTTTTTTGATTTCCTCGCCTAGCTGTTCAATCGTCTCAACCTTCGAGCCGGACATGGTCATCCGGTCGGCATATTCCTGCGGCATTGCATCGATGTGCGTATAATCGGCCAGCCACTTCATTGATAGTTTCATGTATACCCTCCGTTGGTTCATTTACGCGTTTGCCCTGTAGGGGACGATGGCAATCGTCCTACCGGATTGTCTGTACAAACGTCCTGTGGAAACACAGATAAATTTTGTGAATAGCGGGCGGATGGCAATCCGCCCCTACATATTAAACCGGGTTAAAACTGCCCCAAGAACCGCATGTCATTCTCGAACAACAGCCGCAGATCGTCTATTCCGAATCGCAGCATGGTCATACGATCTGCGCCGATGCCGAATGCGAAGCCGGAATATTCATCCGGGTCAATGCCGCAGCCGGACAGGACTTTGTGATGCACCATTCCCGCGCCCAAAAGCTCAAGCCAGCCCTCATATCCGCACGTTTTGCAGCCTGTGCCGCCGCAGACGACGCATTGCACGTCCACTTCGCACGATGGTTCAGTATACGGAAAATTGTGCGGACGAAACCGCGTTTTCGTATCGCTGCCGTAGATTTTAGAGACAAGCAGATTCAGCGTGCCTTTCAAGTCACCCATAGTGACGCCGCGATCCACAACCAAGCCCTCAATCTGGTGGAACATCGGCGAATGGGACGCGTCTACTTCGTCTTTGCGATACACCCTGCCTGGCGATATGATCCGCAGCGGCGGCTTTTGTGCCTCCATCATGCGGATCTGCACAGGCGATGTCTGGCATCGTAGATGCACCGACTCGTCTTCCGCTATATAAAACGTATCCTGCCATTCCCGTGCCGGGTGGGTTATCGGGATATTCAGCTTGTCGAAGTCATACAGTGACAACTCCACTTCCGGTCCTTCGGCGATTTGGAAGCCCATGCCGATAAATATATCCTTGACCTCGTCCAGCACAATAGACATCGGGTGCTGACGGCCGAATTTTATCTCCGCGCCGGGCTCCGTGACGTCCAGACTCTCTTCAACCAGCCGTTGCTGCAATACCGATGCTTCGATTTCCGCATCTTTCTGAGCAAGGATGCCCTCCAGCTCGGCACGGATTTCGTTCGTCAACGCGCCGATTATCGGACGTTCTTCCGCTGAAAGTCCACCCATCTGCTTCAATATGCTTGTTATTTCGCCTTTTTTGCCGAGATATTTCACCCGCAAAGCCTCTATACTCTCCGGCGTATCGGCGGATTTTATCGCCGCCATCGCCTCGGACTTTATCTGCTCGAGTTTCTGTTGCATAAGACCACCTCTGTAAAAATAAAAAGGGAGAAACTCCCTGCAATGACTATCCTGGCAGTTTATCACAGTTTGGTACGCAAATCAACAATAAATTGCGGGTATGCATCCCCCTTTCCCCCTTCGTGCGCGAAGGGGGCTTAGGACGAGGGGTTTTGGACGGGCGTGCGCGGGGTGATGCGAGCTTGACTCCCGCGATGAGCCGTGCGGTTAAAACCTTCGTCCTCCGTCTCAAGCCCCCTTCACGCATGAAGGGGAAGGGGGATGTCCCTGGTATTGTAAGCACAGCCCGCATTGTGGTAAAATAACCTAAATGAGATGTTGCAGCTAATTCATGTTTTATTCGGAGGTAACTCAAATGAAACTTTCCAATTCCGCGCAGATGCGTGAGATAGACGAATATGCAATCAACGACCTCGGGATACCCGGTGCGTTGTTGATGGCAAACGCCGCGAATCATGTGGCTATCGCGGCGATGGCGCAGCTGCCTGCACAGAATGCACGCGCGGCTGTATTCTGCGGGTCGGGCAATAACGGTGGGGACGGGATTGGTGCGGCGGCGATTTTGCTGGAGCGCGGCGTTCATACGCGGGTGTTTCTTGTGGGTTCTGCGGACAAGCTGACGGCGGATTCAAGAGAAATGCTGAAAAAACTCCACGCCCAGGGCGGATCGCTGGAGCTTTTTTCTGAAACGCCTGATATCGGTGTATTTTTAAGCGAGTGCGGTGTGATCATCGATGCGATATTCGGCACTGGGTTAAACTCTGACTTGCGAGGTGACGCACTCATGGCGGTCAACCTGATTAATGATTCACGCGCCCGATGCGTCGCTGCCGATATTCCGACCGGCGTGTCAGCCGATTCCGGGCAGATTTTAGGTGCTGCCATTCGGGCGGATGTGACTGCCACGTTTTCGTTAGCCAAGATCGGTCATTTTACAGAACCAGGATGCGTATTTGCCGGGGAACTCAGAATCTGCGACATTGGTATCCCGCATAAAATTATTGATGCCGCGTCGTCCGATTCATATGCCGTGATGCCGGAAGACATTAGCCTCCCGCGCCGAAGTCCGCTGACACACAAGGGGGATTACGGGCGAATTTTGGTTCTGGCCGGGAGCGTTGGATACACCGGTGCGCCAGTGTTGTCGGCACAGGCGGCGTCCAAGATGGGCGCGGGACTTGTATATGTTATGGTTCCGGGGGATATATACCCTATTATCGCAGGGAAACTTACTGAGGAAATGGTGTTTCCATTCACCGGAGTTCAGGACATCTTGTCCCGTGCTGAAACATGTGATGCGCTTGTCATCGGCCCGGGGCTTGGATCATCTCCTGATATTGCGGAGATGGTTTGCAAATTGCTCACCAGCGTGAAAATTCCGGTTATTTTAGACGCCGATGGCATAAACGCGATTTCCGGGAATATAGATATATTGGACAACGCGACATGTCCGTTAATCCTGACGCCGCACCCGGGTGAGTTTGCCAGGCTCGGCGGGGATTTGTCTCATGGCAACCGACTAGAAGCGGCGCGGAATTTTGCCATTGCGCACGGCTGTGTGCTGGTACTCAAAGGCCACCGGACGATCACTGCACTGCCGGATGGATCGGTGTATATCAACACGACCGGCGGCCCGGCGATGGCCAAAGGCGGCTCTGGAGACGTGTTGACAGGGATGATTGCCGCGCTGATCGGCCAGTCGTTCCCGGTGAAAGACGCTGTGCTGGCCGCTGTGTATATCCACGGATTGGCGGGTGATATCTGCGCCGAAAAACTGGGGGAATATTCAGTGACGGCGGGGGATATCATCGCCGCGCTGCCGGATGTCGTGAAGAAAATAACCAGAATGGAAAACCGAAAATGGGGAATAGAAAATTACGATATATCGTTATACTGACACTGGCGGCACTGCTGATGCTTGCCGCCTGTTCCGGAAGCGGGAAGTCCGTCGAGGAATTGGTGCAGGAGATTCGGGAAGACCTTGAAAACGCCCAAAGGCTTATCTTAAACGCCCAAATCACAGCCGATTACGGTGATAGGGTGCACAATTTCACAATAAGATACTCCGGGAATGCGGATACGGGCGAAATCGCCATCCTTGCACCGGAACAGATTGCCGGAGTCACAGCCGAGGTGACAATGAACGGCATGACGCTTGTCTTCGATGGGGTCAGGCTTGAAACAGGTTCGCTGACGGACAGCGGACTTTCCCCGGCGATGGCGATTCCGCTGCTGATTTCCGAGTGGCGCGGCGGCCGTATCACCTTCGCCGGATTTGAAAGATACGGTGCGCTGGACACCGTTGTCCTTGAAACAGCTGTAGATGATTCCGTTGTTCAGAAAACATGGTTCGACAGCAGGACGTTATTGCCGATTAGATCAGAGATCAGCGACGGCGGCGTGCTGGTGCTTGTGTGTGTGTTTGACAATGTGGTGATTGAGTGATAAAAAGACATTTTTTCTTATGATTTTGTTAACACAATGTTCACAAACATCGACAGCAATTACTATATCATTTCCTTCTAGATGGACGATGTTCCATCTAGAATTTAGGAGAAAGAAGGTAGATGATTTAATGAAGAAAAAATTATGTATTGCGTTAGTGTTGGTTCTTGTATTTGCTGCTGGTTTTGTAATTGCGGCGGCGACAACCGGTGACAGTCAAATCACAGCGACATTGTCCAGATCGGTCAGTGTTGCACTTAATGGACAAAATCAAACGCTGACAGATGCAAACGGCAATCAGGTGTTCCCAATCATGTTTGAAGGTTCGACATTTTTACCTGTGCGTGCAATCAGCCAGCTTTTGGACATTCCTGTGGATTGGGATCCGCAAACCAGAACTGTCTTGCTTGGCGATACAGCGGTACCGCCTGTAACAACGCCGTCTGCAATGCCGATTATGGCTGCCGGCCGCTGGGCGTCCGGCAGCAACTGGACAACGGTTCAAGGGGCTGCAAACCTGCCCCATGGTGCCACAGTCGGATTCAGAGTGCTCCCACCGGGAGCAGGCGCCGGAACCAGTAGCAGAGTTTTCAATCTGGATAACCCTGCTGATGTCCTGGAGTTTACCCTGGCTGCCGATGCGGCTGACAGTGAAAATGCAACGATAAGACTCAGAATCTATAACACTGACACCGATGTGCAATTGCTTGACGTAACATTGCCTGCCGGTGAGACGCAAGCACTTTCGGTGGAGCTGTTCGGCGCGCAAAATTTACGCTTCAGTGCCAACTCTGCGGGCAATTTTAGAGCTGCCCAAAATTACTTCTTCCTTTTGGATCCAATGGTTAGCTAGGCGTATAAATTACATTATCAAAGCCGGGTCTTTCGTTAGACCCGGCTTTGTCGCTTATTGTGCGGAGGTGAGTTTCTGCCTCGCTTGCTGGATTTTTTGTTGGTCGGCCTGCTCTACTTGGTACCAGCCGTTTGATTGCATTGTGCAAAAGATGTCGGACTGCATTTTGTGTTCGTCATCCAAAATGTTCAGCATTGCGCATCGCAGTTGTTCTGATACACACTCCCCGGCGAAAGTGTTGTAGGCGGATGTCATTTGCTTCTGGCTCATCAGTGAATCTTGCAGGATTTGTTTTTCCGTCAATTTTTGAGTGGTCATAGTGTATAACCTCCTATTGTAAAAACGTCATCAGCGTATCGGCATGTTGCTGATGCTTTTGGGCAAAGCTATTCAGGCTCTGCTGAATTTGAGGGTTCGTCACCATGCCTGCCATGGCCTGCGCTTTTTTGACCATCGTCAGCTCGGCCGAAATCTGGTCTTCCAGTGCTGTGAGTTCTTTTGTTGTAAGGTTTGCCATTATATACCTCCGTTATCCTGTTTCGTGATCCGTGCAGGGGTGCGCTGTGTGCGTCCGCGGACGGCCAAAGGCCGCCCCTACGTGGGAACGAAACGATTAAAATCGTGTTTTTTATTCCGATTATTAGTATGCGCCGCCGTGTCGGGATTATACTGCCCTGCAGCACGGCCTAGATCACAAAATTGCCGTTTTTTGATTTAAATACAATATACTCCCGCCCGTTTATTTTTACCGAATCACCGAAGCAGAATACAGGCATCATCGGAAACGGTTCATCCGGTACAATAGGGATCGCCAGCAGTGTGATGCCGTCGGACTGCATGGTCAAGCAGCCTTTTGCCCCTCTGCAAGCGGCGGCGATATCAGCGTCGGAAAACAGCCGCGACGGATCGTCAATTGGTTCCCAGCCGGTTTCGTCTGTGGATTCCGGGAATGCTTCCGTATGCGGAACTTCCGACGATTGTGGCTGTGGTGAAGAAACCTGCGCGGCGCGCGGCGGCTCTGGCGGCGGGGTAATCGCTTGCAATTGCGGCGGTGGATTTTCTGACTCCATGGCGGATTCTGGCAACGGATCAGGCGTTTGTTCTTGGGTTTGTTCCGGGGGAGTTTCTGGCACTGAATCCGGCTCCGAATTTTGCTCCGCCTTAAATTTTTCGTCCCGGAGTATCAGGAAGAATCCGGCGGTTTCATCCAATCCCAGCGATTTCAACGCCGATTTGCTGAAGCTTTTCCGCAGCTTCAACATACCGCCTTCCGGCGCGGCAACGCCGATTGTTACGTACTCTTGTTTGTGAGAGACTCCCGCCAGCCGCAGGATATCGCGGCTTTCAAAGTCGGACGACAGATCAAACACTGTCATGTTTCCGTGTTGTGTTATTGTCAAAGTCCCGGCATCTTCACCGTTTCTGATAACGCGGTGAGTTCCGATTAAGTTGTCCATCATGTTGCCTCCTTATGCAAAATAAAAATCCCATACATAATTAATATGCATGGGATTCGGGTTGTAGACGCATCAGGTGGTTTGTGCGGGGTTGGGGGAATGCTTATTTTGTACGGGCTACTTTATACCCCTTGTAAAAGCCGGTAACGGAAAAACCGGCTGCCAATGCTGATTCACGCTCTGCATCGCTATCTACCATGTACAACACTTCGGTTTTTTCATTGTCAAAAGCATACCTAGCAGCAAACGCGATGAGTTTTATTCTTCTATTTATGTCAGACGCTTCCACGCAGAAAATTTCCGCCTGTGTCGAATCCCACATTGACATAATGATATAATCAGAAATTTGCCCATTGCACCGCAAGCAGAAAACACCCCACCTTGATGAAAAATCACGTAAAAGCCGTTCTCCTGTCCAGTACATATCAGTACGGTACCCGTCGTGGATAACGGCAAATTCCCGGAAAGATTCATCCGTCACCTGTTCAACGCCAATGATTTCGGACTCATTGATTTTATCGGCGTACAAAAACATTTGAATGCAGTCATCTTCAAGCACAGCACCCAATTCGTCCAATAAAGCAACCGGAATCTCGACATTACGAAAACAAAACCATTTGTCATAATCGACATAATCGGTGTTAAGTTTATCCCATACCACGGGGAAGTCAGTGCCGCTAATATTGTTTATTTGTAAGTATTGGTCAGTATCTTCTACAAGAACCTCAATGCCGTTTATATTTATTTTCATCAGAAATACTCCGTATTCTGTTTGTCTGTAGATAATATAAATTTTCAACATTGCCACAAAAAAACGGGCGCACATTGTGCGCCCGGATGCTGTCAGTTAACTGTAAACTCCCCGCGAACCAGTACACGTACGAGGTCAGCTGTGGATTCTATGCCGTTGCCTTCGATTGTAATCAAGTACATGTTGTTCGGCACAAGCGCACCGCCGGGAGCCAGCGTCGCGCCGGTGGTGTAGTTGACGAGTGCAGGAGCCGAACCGAAGCCGTTTGCCGTGCCGATTCTCAGCATGATTTCCGTGCCGACAGAGGCCGTCAGCCGCTGTCCGCGGTTGAGTGTAACGACAGTGAATCTGTCCGCCGAAGGCACAGCCGTTCCAGCAGCGCCTGTCCCAATCCGCGCTTCTAAAGCGGCCAGTGCAGTATCAAACTGCTGTGAGAGCGTTTGCTCAGCCCGGGTGATGTCCCCTCTGAGATCGGTCATCACCTGCGGGGCGAATCGGTCGTTTAAGTATCCCAGTGTGACAAGTGGGTCACTCTGTGTCCCGGTGGTTGCATTGGCAATCAGTACACCCACGCCGGATATCAGCGTGACTGCCGCGACAACAGCCAACGCCGTTGCTATTTTCGATTTCATGGTTTTCATATATGTACCCTCCGTTTCAAGTCAGGGGGGACGGATAATCCCCCCGATAAATTCAGCCTAAACCAAAGCTCACGGCGATTGCGCTGTCCACCTGGTTCATAAGCTTATCATCCAATTGACCCATGCGTTCTTTCAGCCGTTTCTTGTCAAGCGTCCGGATCTGCTCTAACAACACGACTGAATCTTTTGACAGGCCGTAACTTCTGGCACCGAGCTCAATATGCGTCGGCAGCCGGGCCTTGTTTATCTGTGAGGTGATTGCGGCTGCAATCACTGTTGGACTGTGCTTGTTTCCGGTGTCGTTCTGGACGATCAGCACAGGCCGCATGCCGCCCTGCTCACTGCCCACCACGGGGCTGAGGTCGGCATAAAAAATGTCTCCTCGTTTGATTCCGGTAGTCATCACAATAGCTGCACTCTCCGATGAAGTATAGTCTTCACAGTTACGGCTGCCGGAAGTAAGTATGTAACCGTGTGACTATAATTCTCTCACAAAGCAGAGCAAAATATACAAATGCTGCCTCGGCAAATTAAATTTTTTTATTTATCGCAGACGCGTTTCGCTGAAATAGCGTGCGATATACAGTCACACTGCTCCTATCGCGTCTGCCTATTATATGCAGCATCCAGCATACAGTGTAACATGTTATCCCGCCCCGCGCAACCAGCAATTTTTTACCCCTTGCGTTCCGTGTGAAAATCGTGTATACTCTGCGAAACGGGAGGTGTTAAGATGGCATTGACAAAAGATGATCTGCTGGCAATCGGCGGATTGATGGATGAAAAGCTAGACTCAAGGTTAAAACCCATACAAGACGATATATCTGACATCAAAACCCGCGTCACGAATATAGAGGATCGCGTTACGGGCATAGAAATTCGTGTTACGAACATAGAAACCCGTGTTACAAACATAGAGGATCGCGTCACAAACATAGAAGATCGTGTTACGAATATAGAGAGCCGTGTCACAAATATTGAGGTTACTCAGGAAAATAAAGTTTTGCCCAGCCTTCAACTGATGTCTGAAGGATTTGGCGGCGTGTTTAACAGGCTCGAACGGCTTGAAGAACTGCCTGAAAAAGTCGAGGATATACAAAACACGGTCACGGTTTTAAAATATGTATTTAAAGACCACACAAAATCGCATTAGATAGTGCAACGCTTCCGAGTCGCTTCGGGGGCGTTTTTTTAGAGTTGATAAACAAGGAGCCTGTGTGGTATAATGGCAAGATAGACCAAATATATATTAAGGAGATTCGGTAATGGACAAGGGGACATTTTACATCACAACGCCGATTTATTATCCGTCGGACAAGCTGCACATAGGGCATACGTATTGCACAGTGGCGACTGACGCGATGGCGAGGTACAAGCGAATGCGCGGGTATGATGTTATGTTTCTGACCGGCACGGATGAACACGGACAAAAAATAGCCGAACGCGCCGCCGCCGCCGGAGTCTCCCCAAAAGAATTTGTAGACAACATCGTCTGCGGTTCCAACGGGATTTTGGATTTGTGGAAGCTGATGAACATATCTTACGACAGGTTTATCCGCACCACGGACGATTACCATATGGAGGCGATACAAAAAGTGTTCCGCGCCCTTTATGACAAGGGCGATATATATAAAGGTGCATATAAAGGCCTGTATTGCACACCGTGTGAGGCTTTTTGGACACAGAGCCAGCTTGTAGACGGCAACTGCCCCGATTGCGGGCGTGAGGTCAAGCACGCAGAGGAAGAGGCATATTTCTTCAGACAGTCCAAATATGCCGACAGACTGATGGAACTGCTCCCCGGATGGCTGGAGCCTTC
>WQVW01000037.1 GCA_009785655.1 Oscillospiraceae bacterium
ATTACCTATCCTTCAATGCGGCTTGGGCCGCGGCAAGACGGGCGATCGGTACGCGGAAGGGGGAACAGGATACGTAGTTCAGTCCTGATCTATGACAGAATTCGATAGACGATGGGTCACCACCGTGTTCGCCGCAGATGCCAAGTTCCAGATCAGGCCGTTCACGG
The DNA here is from genome assembly GCA_009785655.1 of Oscillospiraceae bacterium. GTDB lineage: Bacteria > Bacillota > Clostridia > Oscillospirales > Oscillospiraceae > WRMH01. The sequence continues at coordinate 168 of WQVW01000037.1, forward strand.
CGTCCGAGTTCTGCCGCTATTTGCACGAGTTTACCGACACCGGTTTGATCCAATCTGGCGAACGGATCAGATTCCAATATTTTTTTTGCATAATACTCGTCCAAAAACTTGCCAGCATCGTCGCGAGAGAAGCCGTAAGTCATCTGCGTCAAGTCATTGGTGCCGAATGAGAAAAACTCGGCGTCTTTCGCAATCTCATCGGCGGTCAAGCAAGCACGGGGGATTTCTATCATGGTACCGACCATGTATTTCATCTCCATGCCGGATTGCGCAATCAGTTCATCAGCCGTCTGGACAACGCAGGCTTTGACGAACTTGAATTCTTTCGCCTCCGCGACGAGCGGGATCATGATCTCCGGGACAATATCCCATTCCGGATGCGCTTTTTGTACGTTGATGGCGGCTTTGATCACGGCCCTTGTCTGCATACGGGCGATTTCAGGATATGTAATAGCCAGCCGGCAACCGCGATGTCCCATCATCGGGTTGACTTCGCGAAGCCTTTCGATGATTGTCTTGATTCGCTCGACTTCTTGGAACTGTGTGTTCGCCAGTGCTGCGATGCCGCTTTCGTCAGTGGGCAAGAACTCATGCAGCGGCGGATCCAGGAACCGAATGGTTACCGGCAATCCTTCCATCGCTGTATATAACGCCTCAAAGTCAGATTGCTGCATCGGTTCGAGTTTTGCCAGTGCCACTTCGCGCTGTTCCACGGTTTCGGCGCAGATCATTTCGCGGATGGCTGGGATTCTGTCTGTCTCGAAGAACATATGCTCAGTACGGCAGAGGCCAATCCCTTCCGCGCCGAACTCGCGCGCAGATATCGCATCTCTCGGCGTGTCGGCGTTTGTGCGGACTTTCAGCTTTTTAAACTGATCGGCCCAGTCCATAATCCGTCCGAACTCACCGCTGATTTGCGCGTCGGTCGTCTGAATCATCTCACCGTATATCTTGCCGGTTGAGCCGTCAAGACTCAGCCAATCACCTTTTTTATAGATATTTCCGCCGAGTTCAAACTCTTCTTTTTCCTCGTTGATGTGAATATCGCCGCAACCCGCGACGCAGCAGGTACCCATTCCGCGGGCAACTACAGCGGCGTGAGAAGTCATTCCGCCCCGTGCCGTCAACACGCCGCGGGCGGAGGCCATACCCTCAATATCCTCCGGAGACGTCTCGAACCGCACCAGGATCACCTTTTCGCCGTTGTCAGTCCATAGCTTCGCGTCCTCCGCTGTGAACACGATTCGACCCGCGCCTGCACCGGGGGAGGCGGCCAATCCGGAACCGATCGGCTTTGCATTTTCCAGTGCTTGCGCGTCAAACTGCGGGTGCAGCAGTGCATCCAGCGATTTTGCGTCAATCATCAACACGGCTTCCGCTTCGGTGAGCGCACCGTCGTCCACAAAGTCACAGGCGATTTTCAGTGCCGCCTGCGCCGTGCGCTTGCCCGACCGGGTCTGAAGCATGAACAGTTTTCTATCCTCGATCGTAAATTCCATGTCCTGCATGTCGCGGTAATGGTCTTCCAAGATGATACAGACCTTGATAAACTCGTCATATAGCTCAGGCATGACGGTTTTCAAATATGATATCGGCTGCGGGGTGCGGATTCCGGCGACCACGTCTTCGCCTTGTGCGTTCAGCAGGAACTCGCCGAAAAGTTTTTTCTCCCCGGTGGCAGGGTTGCGTGTGAAAGCCACGCCGGTGCCGGATGTTTCACCTAGGTTGCCGAACACCATTTCTTGCACCGTGACGCCGGTGCCCCAGTCTCCTGGGATATCGTTCATCCGCCGGTAAATCATTGCGCGCGGATTATTCCAAGACCGGAACACGGCCGTGACCGCGCCGATAAGCTGCTCTTCCGGATCTTTGGGGAAATCCGCACCGGTTTTCAGTTTGTATTCGGCTTTAAATTGGTTGGAGAGTGTTTCCAAATCCGCTGCGAGCAGATCGGTATCTTCCGTCACGCCTTTTTTTGTTTTCATTTTATCAAGCAGTTCGTCAAAGCTTTTTTTGCCGACTTCCATGACGACATCTGCGTACATTTGTATAAATCGGCGATAGCAGTCATAGGCCCATCTCGGATTCCCACTTTTTTCAGCGATGGCTTTGACAACGTCATCGTTTAAACCAAGGTTAAGTATCGTATCCATCATGCCCGGCATCGATACGCGTCCGCCGGATCTCACAGAGACAAGCAGCGGATTGTGTGAGTCGCCGAACTTTTTGCCGGTAATCTCCTCCAGAGATTTGATATTTTGCAATATCTCGCCCCGGATTTCATTGCAGATTATTTCGCCGTCGGCGAAATACTTTATACATGCCTCAGTGGTGACCGTAAATCCTTGCGGAACGGGAAGACCAAGATTAGTCATCTCTGCCAGATTTGCGCCCTTTCCGCCTAAAAGCGCTTTCATCGTGCCGTTGCCTTCTGAAAATTTATATACATATTTATTGCTCACGGATCAATCAAGCCTCCCTATAAACCCTTCCTGTTTAACCAAATTCAACCCCCAGAATTGTCACTATTGAAAGACATTTCGGGAGTTGAACAAATACGTTGCGTAATTATATCATTGCCGGTGGCATTTTGCAAGAAAAATTCGGTAACGAAGGCGTTGCATTTTTTGTCTGTTTTGCCTATAGGAGAACGCTATGGCTGTGCTGAAAATTCATTGCAGCGTCTGGAATATTGCGTCGTGTTTATGAATGGACACGCACACGATGTCTCTCTGTAAGGCTGTCATATCAAAACCTATTTCCCTACGCAGAATCTTTCAAAAATCCGATCCGTCGCGTCGGCGCGCAGATTCTTGCCAGTCAGCTCCCCAATCGCCGCCCGTGCAGATTCTATTTCCGTCAACACAGCATCCGGTGTTATCGCGTCGGTGATCGCCGCAATCGCGCGACTTATCCCGTCCCGCGCCCGTAAAATCGCGTCGGCTTGACGTACGTTTGTGATGAGCCCGCCTTGCGATGGTGCGGCAAGATCCGGAAACTGCGCGCGTACTTTTTTGCGCAAATCATCAACCCCCGCGCCGGTCAGGGCGGAGACATAACAGAAATCAAACCCAAGTTCCGCAAGTTCTGTATCAGAGAGTTCGCCCGGCAAGTCTGATTTGTTCACCACAGCAATCTGTGCGACATCAGCTGGGATGGCGCGAATCGCCTTGTAATCTGCCTCCTCAAGCGGCGCGGAACCGTCCAGCACCAAGATGACGAGTTTGGCATCGGCAATGGCTTTCAGCGTGCGTTCAATCCCCAGCTTTTCCACTGCGTCATGCGTTTCCCGCAGGCCGGCGGTGTCAATCATTCGCAGCAGTACACCGCCCAGCAGAATCTTTTCCTCCACAGTGTCGCGCGTCGTGCCGGGGATAGGCGTTACAATCGCGCGTTCGTATCCCAACAGTGTGTTCAATAAGGATGATTTACCGGCATTCGGCCGCCCGATGATCGCCGTCGGTATACCGGATATCAGATTCAGGCCGCTTTCATGCGTTTGCAGCATCCGCGAAAGTTCACGCGCAGTGTCTGAAAGCGTGGCAAGGTAATCCGCCAGCTGGAAATCTTCAATATCTTCGTCCGGATAATCAATCACGGCGTGGAAATGAGCCAGGATGTCTATCAGCTGATTGTAGATAGCGTCGAATCTTACGCTTGTCGCACCGAGCAGTTGTCCTGCCGCATTTTGCACCGCCACCGGGGACTCCGCCTCAATCAGGTCGATCACAGCTTCAGCCTGCGTGAGATCCATCCGCGAGTTCAGGAACGCGCGCTTTGTGAACGCTCCTGGTTCTGCCTGGCGGACTCCGTGGGAAAACAACGCACGCAAAACTTCAGCCAGTACCACGGGAGAGCCGTGGCAATGGAACTCGGCAGTATCCTCTCCGGTATAACTCTCTGGCGCGCGGGAAATCCAGCACATGCAGGCGTCTATGACCTCTCCGCCGGTGCCTGTGAGTGTGCCGTAATACATACGCCTTGGCACAGCTTCGGTGAGCCGCACGCCGCTTTTGGGTCTAAACAATTTATCGGCCGCCGGAATCGCTTTCGGGCCGCTGATGCGTATTATTCCGATTGCGGAGATTGCCCCACCGGTGGCGATGGCGGCGATTGTATCTGACATGGTGGTCACCTCTTGACATACCCGCTAGTACAGGGGTGGTTATTTTGTTATTATTCTAGCATACATGCCAAAATGCGTCAATCGCACCAGGCTTGACACTATATGCCCAAACATGCTATAATACCCGTAAATTGAATACAATAAAGGCATTGACGAGGAGGAGTACATTCTTTCCAAGGCAAAGAGAGGGGGCGGTTGGTGTAAGCTCTCGCGAGGGAAGTGTGGAAGGTCGCCTCTGAGCTGTGAACTGAACGGATTTACAAATCCCAGTAGGCTTCAACGGAATTTCCGCCGTCATAAGGAAAACGGTATAGGATGGCTGCAATTCTCCTGCCTCCTGCATCGGCTGAGTGCGGAGAATTTTTCTTCCGAATTTGGGTGGTACCGCGGACAACTGTTCGTCCCAGGCAAGTATTTATTATACTGCTTGGGGCTTTTTGTTGTATTCGGTTAAACTGAGAATCTGGAGGGATTTTGCATCATGGAAAAAATATACGACCCGAAACAAGTTGAAGACAAGATCTATAAAATGTGGATAGACGGAGGGTATTTCAAAGGCGTGATCGACCCTGCGAAAAAGCCGTTCACCATCGTGATTCCGCCGCCCAACGTCACGGGGCAGCTGCATTTAGGTCATGCGTTCAACAATACGCTGCAGGATATCTTGATCCGCGTCAAGCGTATGCAGGGATACGCCGCGCTGTGGGTGCCGGGGACAGATCACGCCGGGATTGCCACACAGATAAAGGTTGAAGAAGCGTTGCGTAAAGAAGGTCTCACGCGTTATGACTTGGGTCGGGAGAAATTTCTAGAGCGCGTTTGGGATTGGAAGCATCAATACGGCAACAGAATTGTGGAGCAGTTGAAGAAACTCGGCAGTTCCTGTGATTGGAGCCGGGAGCGGTTCACGATGGATGAGGGCTGCTCCAAAGCCGTGCGTGAGGTATTCGTATCGCTTTATGAGAAAGGCTTAATCTACAAAGGCAGCCGCATCATCAACTGGTGTCCGACTTGCGCGACGGCATTGTCGGACGCCGAAGTGGAACATGAAGAGACTGCCGGCGAAATCTGGCACATCAAATACCCGGTGAAAGGCTCCGATGAGTTCCTAATCGTCGCCACCACCCGGCCGGAGACGATGCTGGGCGACTCCGGCGTGGCAGTCCATCCGGAGGATGAGCGTTATGTGCACCTTATCGGCAAAACGGCGATTCTGCCGTTGATGGACAGGGAAATCCCGATTATCGCCGATGAATATGTTGACCGTGAGTTCGGCACCGGCTGCGTGAAAATGACGCCGTGCCATGATCCAAACGACTTCGAGGTTGGCCTGCGGCATGATCTGGAGCAGATTTTGGTGCTGGACGAAAAGGCCAAGGTGATAAACGGCGGGAAATACAACGGGATGGATAGATACGATGCCCGGGCAGAGATTTTGCGCGACCTTGAATCGCTGGGTCTGATAGTAAAAACAGAGGTGCACACGCGTAATGTTGGGGCTTGTTATCGTTGCGGCACGACGATTGAACCGATAACCAGTCCGCAATGGTTCGTTAAAGTGCCAGAGCTTGCCCGCGACGCAATTGAAGTCGTAAAAAACGGCGACATAAAATTCGTGCCGGAGCGTTTTACGAAAATCTATACCCACTGGATGGAAATTGCCCGCGATTGGTGCGTTTCACGCCAGCTGTGGTGGGGACATCAAATCCCGGCTTGGTACTGCGGCGAGTGTGAGCATATCACAGTCAGCCGTGAAGACCCAGACCAATGCGAAAAGTGCGGGTCAACTGACATTACAAGAGATGAAGATGTTTTGGATACATGGTTTTCGTCGGCATTGTGGCCATTCTCAACGCTTGGCTGGCCGGAGAAAACGCCAGATCTGGAATATTTCTATCCGACCGATGTGCTTGTTACGATGTATGACATCATCTTTCTGTGGGTGGCGCGCATGATTTTCTCAGGTGTGGAGCATACGGGCAAAGCGCCGTTCCACACGGTGTTCATCCACGGCAAGGTCATGGACGATCAGGGACGGAAGATGTCAAAATCGCTGGATAACGGCGTTGATCCGCTAGATATAATCGAAACCTATGGTACGGATGCGTTGCGGTTCAACCTGGTCACCGGGAACTCACCCGGCAACGATATCCGGTACGTCCCGGAACGTTGTGAGGCGATGCGCAATTTCGCCAACAAGCTGTGGAACGCTGCCAGATTTGTGATGATGAATCTAACCATCGAAGAAAACGCGCTGCCTGATGTGTTGGAACTGCCGGATAAATGGATACTCTCGAAGCTCAATTCGCTGATTGGCGAAGTGTGCGAGAATATCGAGAAGTATGAACTCGGCATCGCCGCCGGGAAGATATACGACTTTATTTGGGACAGTTTCTGCGATTGGTATATTGAACTTGCCAAGCCTCGCTTGCAAGGCGAGGATTCCGCCAACGCACAGAAGGTGCTATTGTACGTCCTGACCGAGGTGCTGACGCTGCTGCACCCGTTCATGCCGTTTATTACAGAGGAAATCTGGCAGTCACTGCCGCACAAGGGTGAATCGTTGATGATCCAGACTTATCCCGAAGTGTCAGAGACGCTCAACTTCCCGAAAGAGGCGGCGGATTTTGAGAGTGTGATGGCGTCTATCCGCGTCGTCCGTGCCAGACGCGCGGAAATGAACGTCCCTCCATCCAAACGCGCGAGCTTGATAATCGTTACCGATAAACGCAACGTGTTCGAGGCGGGAACGATGTATCTAAGCCGCCTGGCTTACGCAAGTGAAGTAACAGTGACCGACACGCCGCCGGAGGATATCAGCGGATTCGTAACGGTGGTGACAAACGACGCAAGAATTTTCATGCCGCTGGCGGAGCTGGTGGACTTGGCAAAAGAGCGGGAACGGGTTGAAAAGGAGATCGGCAAAACAACCGCAGAGATGGAACGTATTCAGCAAAAGCTTACAAATGAAAAGTTTGTATCAAAAGCCCCGGAAAATGTCGTAAACGCCGAGCGTGAGAAGCTAGCGAAGCTGCAATCTCTGTTGGACAATCTGTCGGAGAGTTTGGATAATTTGCGGTAGGGGAGTAAAACACCCGCCGACTGTGGTCGACACCCTCTCTAACAAAAGCGGGCAAAGACGTAAGACAAACGAGGATGGAAAAAACGCAAAGCCAACCCCCACCCTCTTTAGTAAAGAGGGTGACCCCGCAGGGTCGGGTGTTTTGCCCCCCCATCCCCCTTCGCGCACGAAGGGGGATGCCCCGCCGCATAACGACAAAATACGCGGAATAAATATATTAGAATACCCATGTACATGCTGTACGTGGGTATTTTTATTTTCTGGAGGCGATAAAAAATGAAAACACGGGCATATTATAAGGACGGATTGCTGACAATCCGCTTTGACGGTGAGTTGGATCATCACTCGGCGAAACCGGCTGTCCGGGCGATTGAAGAGGGTATTGACACGCACCTGCCCAAAAATCTGATACTTGATTTCAACGGGCTGTCGTTCATGGATTCCAGCGGCATTGCTGTTGTGTTGAAAGCATTCCGGCGGATGAATGAGTTGGAGGGCACGGTCAGCGTTGAGAACGTGCCGGCTCAGCCGCAGAAAGTGCTGGACATGGCAGGACTGGGCAGGCTGATTAAAATCGCGGCCGGCGTGAAGGAGGTTTAGTTACATATGAAAGCAATCAACCATATGAAAGTTGAGTTCCAAAGCAAATCAGCCAATGAGGGGTTTGCCCGGTCAACAGCTGCAGCGTTTGCGGCGCAGCTGGATCCTACGCTGGACGAACTGGGAGATATCAAAACAGCCGTGAGTGAGGCGGTAACGAACGCCATCGTCCACGCCTATCCCGATACCATCGGGAAAATCACGCTGAAAGCTCGGCTGTATCCTGATCATTCGATGGAGCTGACCGTCCGCGACTGGGGACGCGGGATTGACAATATCGACAAAGCCCGGGAACCCTTGTATACAACCGGCGGGGAGGAGCGCAGCGGCATGGGGTTTACCATCATGGAAAGCTTTACTGATAAGCTGAAAGTCAAGTCCACACCCGGGCGGGGCACCACCGTCACTATGCGCCGCAGATTTTCCACGCGCGCAGGGCAAGCATGATGGATGCGCCCGCGCTGGAACTGCTGCTCTCCGCGAAAGCCGGGGACAATGACGCGCTGGCTGAAATGGTGGATCGCAACGCGGGTTTGATCTGGAGCATTGCCCGCCGGTATTTTGGGCGTGGGGTTGACCCTGATGACCTCTATCAGCTCGGCTGCGTTGGGTTCTTGAAAGCCGTTCAAGGATTCGACACCGAGTTCGGTACACAGTTTTCCACATATGCTGTGCCGAAAATCACGGGGGAGATTCGCAGATTCCTGCGGGATGATGGCAGTATCAAAGTCAGCCGCAGTATCAAAGAACGCGCAGGATTGATCCGCAATGCTAGAAGTGCGCTGGAACAAAAACTCGGGAGAGAGCCGACAGTGTCCGAAATCTCGGCCGAACTCGGCATATCGGTGGAGGACATGGCCATCGCCGAAACAGCCGCTGCCGCACCGGAATCACTGCACCGCGAAACAGGGGAGCACGGATTCTCGCTGGAAAGCGTGTTGGGCGACTGGAGCCAGGAAGAAAAGCTGATAGAACATGTGGCGTTGAGGGAGGCGGTGTCAGCCTTGCCAGATAAAGAGCAGATGGTGATAAATCTGCGCTACTACAGAGGCATGACGCAAGAAGCCGCCTCTCGCGTATTGAAGGTGTCGCAAGTGCAAGTATCGCGATTGGAACGAAGAGCGGTTCAACAGTTGCGGGTACTGCTGGAGTGAAGCGTTTCATAGACGTTCGGTTATTCTGTCAGTCTGTAGGGGCGAACATGGTTCGCCCGCCATCCCCTTGCGCCTCTACATACCTGGAATGCCATACGAAAGGAAATTCCGGAACGTGAAAAAACTACTGATTCTGCTCCTTGTCCTCGCGGCGATCGCACTGCTGGTCATCACCAGCTGCGAGCCGGAAGCCGATGACTCTCAGATCCAAGTCGTGCCAGAAACGTACCCGCCTGAATTAGCGACAGAATCTGAAATGCCGGAGCCGTTAAATATTTACGGCGCATGGATTTATGCAAAATCCACCGAAGCTGATGAGACGCCGTTGACGATACCTGAATTTGAACTTTTCCCGCCGCGCTTGGATATAGGCGGAGATAACAGAATCTCAGCCGTGTTTTATCAAAGCGTTATTGAAGGCATTATCGCCAACACAGGCACATATGAGTTCACAGTTTCAGATATCGCAGCCGTCACCGAAAGCCAGCAATGGTTTCCAGATAGCGTGACGCTCATATACGACCCGGAGAGCGGATTACTGCGGTATACACTGGTTTACGTGGGTTTTGTCATTCATCACTATTTCGCCAGAATGTAAGAGAAGCGGTGTTCATTGAACACCGCTTCTCTTACATTGTTGTATGAAGTTCACCCAGACTGTGCCGGGGGCAAGTTTTAGAACTGACTATTCCGGGAACATCATCTGTTCCACAAACTGATCGTTAAAAGCCGCGCTTGTTGATAGCTCAATATATTCGCATCGCTCACGCATGTCTAACAGCGTTTTTCGGGCAGATTCTGAACACAGTGCGATAGCTGCGCCTTCCCCGGCGGTGTTGCCCATGGTCTTTGTGAATGGCAGGAATGCTTTCGGAAACAACCCGATTCGCGCCGCGCTGTTTTGATCCA
>WQVW01000038.1 GCA_009785655.1 Oscillospiraceae bacterium
GTGACGGAGTTTTGTATCACAAAAGCGAAGAGGACGAAAAAAGTGGTCAATGCACCGCCTAAAAGGCTGCCGGAGACAGTGACGGATGTGAAGGTGGCGATGATATAGACAAAAGCGTAAAGCAAAATATACTTATTAGCGGGGGAGTAGTGCAGTTTTCGATTTTTGTCGCACCCGAAGGCAAGGATGAGCGATATGGCGTTTGCAAGCACAAGAGCCAGCACAGCCATGGTCGGCAATATCGGAGCCAGAGCGATCACCGCAAATCCCCAGATAAACGGCATGGCGAAAATACTGTTGCGCAGCAGCTTGTTGAGCCGTAGTTTCTCAAAAGCGGAGTTCAAACCCCCATGGAATCTCAGCCACATGCGTGCAAAAATGCTGGATTCAGACACAGCCTCACCTCTGCCGGCGGAGAGGAAACTACCGATAACGCGGCTTTGTTTCCACTGTGCGCTGAACAGTGCGTATATCGCGGCAATCGACCTGAAAAGCAGACTGTCTTTAATTAATTGTTGCATTATGATAAAGCCCCTTCTTCACTGAGCGGATTTTACTAAGTTTTACGTATTTTACCCTATTATACAAAAATTTTCAATAGACTTCAAAAGGTAGATTTTTAATTATGCGAATACTCATCGTTGGAAACGGAAAAGTTGGATACACATTGGCAGAGAGTTTGGCATCAGAAAAGCATGATATCACAGTGATAGATAAAGACTATGATGCGTTAAGCTCAGCGGCGGAACGGCTGGATGTTATGCATTTAAAGGGCAATGGTGCGTCAATAAGCACATTGAAGCAAGCCGGCGCGGAAAATGCCGGCATTGTAATCGCCGTGACGATGAGTGATGAAGTGAACATGCTCTGCTGCCTGACTGCGAAAAAGCTTGGGGCGAAACACACCATCGCGCGTATACGCGACCCGGAGTATGTACGGGACGTCAGTATGTTTAAGCGTCAGCTGGATATTGACCTTGTAATCAACCCAGAGCGGAGTACGGCAGCTGAAATTATGCGGCTGCTAAGATTCCCGGCAGCGGTGGAGATAGACACGTTCAGCGGCGGACAGATTGAGCTTGTCGGACTGCGTGTGATAAAAGATGATTTTATATGCGGGATGTCAATTAAAGAACTGCGGAAAAAGACAAAAGCGGAGATATTAATATGTATTGTTGAGCGCGGCGGAAACGTACACATTCCGCGCGGGGATTTTGTTATTGAATCGGGCGACTTGGTATTTGTCGCCGGGATGTATACAGATATCACTAAATTTTTCCGTGCAATCGGCCGTACGACAAGTATGGCGGAAAACGTGATGATCTTGGGCGGCGGGAAAACCGCATATTATCTGGCGGCGCAGGCGCACAGAGTGGGCATAAAGTCAGTGATTATTGAGGTTGACGAAGCAAAATGCGCCCGCCTTGCAGAGGGGCTGCCCCATGCAACAGTGATCAACGGTGATGGGATGGAGCAGGAACTGCTGGAGTCTGAAAACATTCGTGGGATGGACGCGTTTGCCGCGCTGACACGAAGTGACGAGGAAAATTTGATCATCTCTCTGTTTGCAAATCAATGCGGTGTCCGCAAAGTGGTGGCGAAAGCGGATAGGCAGAATTACGCACCTTTTGTTAAAAGTCTGGGTGTGGAAAGCGTGATTTCACCCAAAGAGATTACCGTGAACCATATTCTGCATTTTGTCAGGGGGCTGACCGGTTCGCGCGGCGGGTCAGTCAAGGCTCTGTATCGTTTGCTTGACGGCAGGGTTGAGGCACTTGAATTTGTTGTAAGCCGTGATATGCGAGGATTTGGTGAAAAAATTAAAGATCTGCCGATCAAAAGCGGCGTTGTGATAGCGGCCATCTCCCACAGCGGGAAGAGCATTGTACCGGATGGACATACAGTGCTTAAAGAGGGAGACAATGTTGTGGTCGTGACGGTACACCCGGGTTTTGACGAGCTAAACGATATTTTTGAACGGCAGTGAGGAAAAAGAAAAATGAATTACCGGCTTATTCTATTGACGTTAGGGCGTATATTGATTTTAGCTGCCGCCGCGATGATCCCGTCGCTTGTTGTCGCATTTCTGTACAATGATGGGGCGCAGTTTTCTTTTATTATTTCTATCGCCGCGCTGTTTGCGGCAGGGGCTATACCGCTTGTTCTGTTCAAAGGCAGCAGGGGAGCGATGCACCCGAGAGAAGGGTTTGTCGCCGTTGCGCTGTGTTGGATTGCCATATCACTTTTCGGCGCGTTGCCGCCGTTTATTTCAGGGACGATACCGAATTTTATTGACGCGCTGTTTGAAATGACCGCCGGATTCACGACCACCGGCGCAACTATTCTACCGACGGTGGAGAGCTTGCCGCGCAGCATTATTTTCTGGCGCGGGTTTTCACAATGGGTTGGCGGCATGGGTGTGCTGATGCTGACGTTGATCATCATGCCTTCCGGCGATCGGGGGGCACAGAACATCATACGCGCGGAATCCACCGGCCCCGCGTCTGAGCGCATTGTCCCGCGTATCAGGAAATCAGTGGCGATACTGTTTGCAATTTACCTGACACTGACCGTTGTGCAGACCATCATGCTGCTTTTCGGCGGGTTGAGCCTTTATGACGCGTTACTGCACGCATTCACCACGGCGGGCACCGGCGGGTTTTCCAGCAGGGACGCGAGCATTGGGGCGTTTCATAGCGTGTACATAGAATACACGGTGGGCGTGTTCATGATTTTATTCAGCCTGAACTACGGGCTTTATTTTGCCGTGTTGACAAGACGCATCGGACAGATACGCCGGAATACGGAACTGAAAGTTTTTTTAAGCCTGATAGCCATTTCGACAGCACTTATCGCGGCGGATTTAGTGCGGAGCGGGATTTACGAAACGGTATCTGAAACGGTGAGGCATTCGTTTTTTCAAGTGTCATCGCTGAGTTCTTCAACCGCATTTGCAACGACAGACTATAACCGCTGGCCGGAGTTTTCAAGGATACTATTGATGTGTCTGATGGCCGTGGGCGCATGTGCCGGGAGCACCGGCGGCGGATTGAAAGTAGTCCGCGTTGTTCTGTTGTGTAAAGCAGTCGGCGGGGAAGTAAAGAAAATCATCCATCCCCGGGCAGTGAGGGCTGTGCACTTAAACGGACAGCCGGTGCAGGACAAAGCCCTGACCGGCGTGAAGCATTATTTCATCATCTATGTGCTGATATTTATTGCGGCGATGGTTGTAGTATCAGTGGACAACATGGGGTTTGAGACAACGTTTTCAAGCGTACTCGCGACGATTTCAAATACCGGTCATGGGTTCGGGCGCGTGGGGCCTGGATTAAATTATTCCGGATTTTCGGATTTGTCGAAAATTGTGTTGACGCTTGTGATGCTGATAGGCCGGCTTGAGATTTTCCCGATACTGATGCTGATAGCACCGTCCGCGTGGAGGAGAGTGTAAGGCGGTTAATAGCAAAAACGGTGTGCCAACTTCGGCACACCGTTTTTACTATATATTTTGTTACTAATTACTTCAACAATATAATCTCCGATGCCTCACCGGTGAGACTGACGCCGCCGGAGGCCGTGACTAGATACGTATTCTCACTGCCGACCATGCCGATGCCTTCACTGCCGATTTTCGGCTCCAGTGCGATGGTCATGTTCAGTTCCAGCGGATCGTCAAAGCCTTTGGCAATGACGGGTTTTTCGTCGAGATACAGCCCCAGACTGTGGCCGAGGAAAGGCACACCGCGACCGGGTGCGCCCATGAAATTGTTCCGGTATTCGGGACGCAAGGCGTCCATGATTGTTGCGTATATATCAGACGGACGGACACCTGGGCGCAGCATGTTTGCGGCTATGCGCTCCAGCTCCAGACAGTGATTGTGTGCCGCGGCGACCGCGTCAGACTGCGGCTGCTTGTAACTGAACACCAGTGTTTTGTCAGTGTGATATCCCTCAAATCCGAAGCCGGTGTCGGCGTAAATCAGGTCACCGGGGCGCAGGAACACGTCCCGGCTGCCAAGTATCGGCACGGCGGGGTGCAGTCCCGCGATGCCGGAGGCACCGTCGAAAACGGACGGATACAGCGGACTGTCGGCAAATGCGATATGTCCCAGGATCGAGTCCGCGCCGGAAAATCTGGACAAGCCGTGATGTCCGTTTTCCACAGCCGTGGCAAACAGCCGGGAAGAGAGCTGCGTTTCAGAAATGCCATCATGCAGCAGTGCTGGCAAGTCTTCACGGAGCAGTTTGTTGAGAGACTGTCCCGACCGGCGCATGAACGCAAGCTCGTATTCGCTTTTTACCGCACGAGTTTTTGCCATAGCATTGTCGGCTGGGAGGACGTTTTTAAACGGCATGTGCTTCAACAAAAGGCCATACCATGCCAGCGTTGCGTGAGTCACGTCAAGATACAGCGTATCCGGCAAAGCCTCGGTGTTGGCAGCGATATCCCGAAAGCTGGACATGTGGCGGATATCGCCGAATTCTGACTCAAGCATTGCCCGTTCGTAACTGCGGCGCACCCAAAGTATGGCGGATGCTCCGCGGTGGATCAATAAAAGCCCGTCACAGATTGTGCCGGTGAGATAATATAGATTCACTCCGCCTGTGATGCCGCATAGTTCCCAGTCCGGGGATTCGTTGTCCAGCGCGTTGGTGAACCGGCGCAGCCTGTATGCAAGTTCGTCTTTCGGGACTTTGTTTATTGCCATAAATGCCACCCCTAGTTTACTTTATCGTAAGCTTTGCGCATGGCTTGGGCGACGATGTCATACACACCGCATGTATCAAAATGCAGAAGCCCCTGTTCAGTCACGCCGCCCGGCGTTGCGACTGCTTTGGCGGTTTGTTTAAAGTCGCCGCGATCTATTGCGTTTTTGAACGTCTGTGCGGCGATTTGGGCAGATTCTTCCGGCGAAAAGCCCATCGTCATCCCGGCGGCGGCAAACGCATCGATCAAATACGCGGCAAATCCCAGTCCACAAGCGGCGAATGCCATTATTTTATTGATACCTTCGGGATTTGTCTCGACAGCGTAGCCAAGTTTATGAAAAATATCGGCAACGTCAGCAGGTGCTTTTGTATAGCCGATGACCCCTTCGCATTCAGCGATTGCCAGCGACGGCATCCCCAGGACAAATGTCAAATTGCCCATCAGAGAACGCAGATCATCAATGGTTACTCCGGCCATGAAGCTGACGATTGTTTTACCTTTAAGCGCGTCTTTGTCTATGGATTTCACCATCTCCTCAAAGACATAGCTTTTGACGACAAGGAAAATCAAGTCTGAATTTTTTGCGACAAAATTGAAATCCGTGGTGGTATGCGCATCGGGTGCGAGATTGCGCGCTTCCGGAGAGGCATCGCAGATATATAACTCGTTCCAATTTGCCGTGCCGGATTTAACCAATCCATATGCCAGGGAACGGCCCAGATTGCCGAAGCCGATGATGCCGATTTTCATTTGAATAACCTCCAAAAAATCCCAAACGCCCGGAGGAAACTACTTCCGCCGGGCGTCAGGTTATCATTTTCTTACACCGCGCGGGTTACTTTACCGCTACGGAGACAACGCGTACAAGCGTAGATACGCCGAGGTGTCCCATCGACAACCGCCGCGACGCGCTTTACATTCGGCTTCCACATACGGTTAGAGCGTCTGTGGGAGTGGCTCAGCTTAATGCCGAACCGAACGCCTTTGTCGCAAATTTCGCATTTAGCCATCTTCTGCACCTCCTCGCATGAGACAATTTTACGTAAAATTGCTAGACAGCGTCTATTATAATAACAGAAAGGAGAGGGAAATGCAAGCATTAATTTTAGATGTTGTGTAAATTTGCGAAAAATGCTGTGGATCATCAAAAAATATCTGAATGTGTTCCCGTGCTGTGCAGAGATAGTATTAGTTTATCCTCAATAACGCGGTATACCAGCAGCCAGTCTCCTTTGATGTGACATTCGCGGAATGCTGACAATTTTCCATGTAGCTGGTGGTCGCGGTATTTGGGAGGCAGTGATTTGCCTTTTGCCAATAGAATGATTGGCTCACGTAAAAGCGACATATCAAGCCCCCGTTTTTCCGCAAGTTTACGGCTTCTTTTGAACAGCGATGTCTCAACGATTGTATACTTATAGCTGTTCAATGCTCATTATCCCACGCCGAAAACAACTCGTCGGGCGTTTCATAAACCTTCGCTGTCCCAGCTGTGATTGAGGCATCAATTTCTTTCGCATCACGTTCAAGTGCGTTCGCGTAAGCGGGTTCTGCGATTATCTCATTAATAGGCAGTTTTCCCTGGATAACCGATTGTGTGAGGAATAAGTTTATGGCAGATGACAGAGATAATCCCATGCTTTTGTATAAAATATCGGCCTGTTCACGCACTTTCTTGTCAATGCGAATGTTATAAGTTGTATTAGACATTTTCATCACCTCTATCTATTATTATGCTGCATTTTCAACGCAATGTCAATAATTTGTGGTGGAAATATATGAACTCACCGCTCATACACCCCAAGACTCACAAAAATTCGCCCCTTACGGGACTCACCGCCGATTTCAAGCAACTTTACGCGCCCGAGTCCACGTATGGATAGCAGTGTGCCTTCGGTGAGCTCCTTCGTTGGTTGCAGGCAGGGCTGATGATCGACATTCGCGCGGCCTGCGGATATGAGCTGGGTTGCCTTTGATCTGGATAATCCAAACGCCGCGCACAGCACCGCATCCAGACGGAGGGATGCCACAGTATCTGTTTTGATAGTCAGATTTTCCTGTTTATCCGGCAACGCGTCCAGACCGATTTCCGACACGGATACGCCAACCCGCCCTGCTTTGGTGAGGTTTTCGGAGATATACCCGCCCATTTCGGGCAGGCAAACGAGAACGGATGCCTGCGGTTCACAGACAATATCGCCGATGGTATCGCGCGCGATTCCCAGTGCCATCAAAGCACCCAAGATATCACGGTGCGTCAGCGGATCGCGGTGCTTGAGCTGCAGCACTGAGAATAAATCGGCACGCGCATACTCGCCCCAGTCAGGGTTTGTGAACACAGCACGGACACGTTCTGCGCTATTGAATCCACCATCGAAGTAAAGTTCAACGCGGTGGTACTTAAAATGATTCCTGACCAGACTTGCCTCGGCAGGTGTCAGGAATTTTGATGCGGTGAAGCCTGTTTCCAACGCCTTGTCCGCGAAATCTTCCATGTGAGCCAGTAGAAAATTCAATTCCAATCCTCCCTGGATAGTTTATCTTGCAGTGCTTTCAGCCGCTGTTTGCGCGCTTTGTAATCCGGCAGCATGTCCTGCACAATGGCCCAAAATCGCGGGGAATGGTTAAGTTCCCGGATATGCGCCAGTTCATGCACCACGATGTAATCAATAACACCCTCATCGGCCATGATGAGCCGCCAAGAGAAATTGATGCTATTTTTGCCGGAACACGATCCCCAGCGAGATTTCGCGCTGTTTATCTTCACCGCCGATGGGGTCACGCCCATTTGTTCAGCGAATGCAGCCGTTTTATGCGTAAGCAAGTGCTTTGCCGCAGATTTATAAATCTGAACGGCGGCTTTTTTTATCTCGTCAGAGGCAAGGCCAGGCGGCACGCGGAATGCCTCACCGTCAAATCCAGAAGCATCTGTGTCTTTTTCGAGCACAGGATACGTTTTGCCGCACAGCGTCAGCATATCACCATAATTTAAAGTGAAAGCGGCCTTTTCTGCGAGACGGTTTTTGATTGATGCCTGATGTGAGGATATCCACTGCGATTTTGCCTGAACGAAGCTGTCAATGCTGGATTTCGGCATTGAGAGCGGTGCGCGGACTTCGACGGTGGCATCTTTTGTGACATATATCGCGACAGTTTTGCGGCGAGACCTGACCAGTGTATATGGAATCATTGCATTCTCCGATTTTAAATTTACCGCCTCTGGGAAGGATGGCGGCGAAGACGATGGGGTGGTTTGGCAGCCAGTATATCATGTCTTGCCAGACTTTGAAAGATATGATACACTCCTTTTCAAGGAGGTGTTGATATTATGTTTGAGGAAATATCTGAACTGCTTCGGAATTTGCTGCCGCTTTTGATACCGATTGCTATACTGCAAGTCATACTGCTGGTTGTCGCGTTGGTTAGTTTGCTGCGTAAAAGATTACCGTTTAAAGACAAGATCCTGTGGCTGCTTCTCGTCATTATTGTCAACCTCATCGGGCCGATAGTGTACTTTGCCGCAGGCTCTCACTATCTGGATGAAAAAATTGCGAAGAGGGAGGATGAGGCGCATGGCTATCGCGGTTGAGACATCGGGTTTAACGAAGCGGTACAAAAACACCTTGGCGGTGGATAATATCGACTTAAAAATACCTGAAAATGCCTTCTGCGGATTTTTAGGAAAAAATGGTGCGGGGAAGACGACAACGCTGAAAATGCTGGCCGGCCTGAAAAAGCCCACCAGCGGACAAATATCCATCATGGAAACGGAGCAGGTTTTCGGCAGAAGCCAAGTCCTGCCGTTCGGGTATTTGCCCGATGTGCCAAGCTTCTACTCGTACATGACGGGGGAGGAGTTTCTGGACTTCTGCGCGAGGCTGTGTAAAATTCCTGCCGACACAAGAAAAGATCGCGTGAAAAGCCTGCTTAAACAAGTCGGGCTGGAAAACGTGCGGACAAAAGTTTCGGGATATTCCCGCGGCATGAAACAGCGGTTAGGAATTGCCCAAGCGCTGATAACCAGTCCACCGGTGATTTTTATGGATGAACCGATATCGGCGTTAGACCCGGTCGGCAGGCGAGACGTGATTGAAATCATCCAATCATTAAAAGGTGCGACGGTGATCTTCTCCACACATATTCTTGCGGATGTAGAGAGCATTTGCGACTATGTGTTGATTATCGACAAGGGCAAGATTTTAGCGCAGGATTACATGGTGAACTTGAAACGCACTTACGCGACCAATACGGCGAAAATAAAGTTTTATCAACAGGCAGATTCAGCGCGGTTTATGCCGCATGTCAAAGACATGAAAATCTTTGCGGAACAGCTGAATCCGCTGGAGGTTTTGTTGCGCGCCGATTCAGGCGACAGTGAAGACCTCAGTCGGGTTGTAGCGTCTGTTTTGCATGGGAATGATCTGGCTTTTGAGGCGTTTTACGCGCACAACCCGTCCTTGGAAGACATTTTTTACGAGGTGACTGGCAATGAGTAGTTATGTCGTGTTTTTGCGGAAAGAGTTGCAAGAAAACTTACGCACCAAAAGGTTTTTTGTACTGATGTGCGTTTTTCTTTTCTTTGCGTTTTCAAGTCCGTTGCTGGCCAGATATGCGCGTGAACTGACAGGTTGGCTGGTTTCAGAAGAACAGGGGCTGGATTTGATTTTAGGACTTATCCCGCCGCCGACATGGGTTGACAGTTACAGCCAATTTTACAGCAACCTGTCACAAACCGGGGCGATTACCGTGGTGCTCATATTCATGAGCATCGTGCTTAGAGAAAAGCGTGGCGGCACGGTAGACCTGGTGTTTTGCAAAGGGTTGTGCCGCACAAGCTTTATCATGGCTAAATTCACTGTCGCGGCGATTGTGATTTTCATCAGCCTCTTAGCGGCGGTGTTGATATGCTATGTATATACGCTGATCCTATTTGAATACGCGGGGTCTTTGGGCAATGTGTTTTTGGGTGCGCTTGCCTATGGTGTGTTTTTATGGCTGACGCTGTCGCTGGTTATCTTAGGCTCAACCATTGCGAAAAGCACGGCGATCAGTGCGGTGATTGGTTTTTTCGGATTCCTGTTAGTAGTCTTACTGAACAGCCTGCCACGCATCGGGCGGATGATGCCCGGTAATTTGATGAGCAGAAACGTGGAATTGACAATCGGTACTTATTATGATGAATTTGCTGCGAATTTGGTCATCGCTGTGATCGCGATCGTCGTGTTTCTGGCGTTATCAATCAATATATTGAAACGGCAAGAACTGTAGTTGGATATAAATAAACAAACAAATAA
>WQVW01000039.1 GCA_009785655.1 Oscillospiraceae bacterium
AGGGTAAATATCACAAACAGCGAAAACACCATTTTTTTCCTGTCTTCCAGCGCGATTCACCCCCAATCGTTTAATTGCACTCGTGCAATTTGCGCTTGTACGATTAGTGTACGATTAAAACCGGTTGATTATGACATGTAAATTTTTCTAAAAATCATGCCACGATCCGCCCCTACACCACTTGTATCACAATCTCCGCGCACCAAAATGCTCCCGCGTTGCTTGGACAACGATGCCGGAGAGTGCCAGCAGGGCGATCAGGTTCGGTATCGCCATCAGGCCGTTGAGCGTATCGGATATCTCCCAAGCGAGCGAGATATCCATCGTCGCACCGAGGATTGTGACAAACACATATATCATCAGGTACGGCTTCACGCTTTTCGGGCCAAACAGATATTCACAACACCGCACACCATAGAATGACCACCCCAGCACCGTAGCCAACGCGAACAGCACCATGCACGCCGATATAATCGCCGCCCCCGCCCGCTCGCCAAACACGGTCGAGAACGCCAGCATGTTAAGCTCCACGCCGCCCTCCGTGCCGTATTGCAGCGGGAGTCCCGACAACAACAGCGTCAATGCCGTGATCGTACCCATGATGATGGTGTCGATAAAAACTTCAAAAATCCCGTAAAGACCTTGTTTGACAGGGTCTTTTTCACTGGATGCCGCGTGCGCAATCGGCGCGGAACCCAGTCCCGCTTCGTTTGAAAACACGCCGCGTTTCAACCCCACGCTGACCGCCTGCCTCATTGAAATCCCCGCCGCACCACCGATGGCAGCCCTAGGTGTCAACGCGGCAGTGAATATGTCAGCAAAAACAGAGACAATCCCGCCGATGTTTGCGAAAATCACAATCAACGCACCACCCAGATAGATGATGGACATCAATGGTACAATCATCTCCGTCATCCGTCCAAGGGCTTTGATTCCGCGTAGCAGCGTCATCCCGGTAAAAGTGGCAACGCATATCCCGATGACAAGATTCACTATCCCGCGATGATCCGCAAATGCCGGGGTAAACGCAGAGATCGCGTGATTGACGGCACTTGTCATGTTCCCAACTTGCACCGCGTTGCCGATGCCGAATGCCGCCGCCGCACCGAATATACAGAACAGTACGGACAGCCAATGCCAGCGTTTGGATAGCCCGCACCGGATATAATACATCGGGCCTCCGGCAAACTCGCCGTTTGGGTTCCGCGTGCGGAATTTAACAGCCAGCACCGTCTCGGCATATTTTGTGCACATGCCGATCAATGCTGAAATCCACAGCCAGAACACCGCGCCCGCCCCACCCAATGTGACGGCGTAGGTGATCCCGGCAATATTTCCCGTCCCAGCAGTGGCCGCCAATGCCGTTGTCATCGCCTGAAACGGCGTCATCGCACCGGGTTCGGCCATTTGCCTGCGGAAAATTTTGCCGAGTGTATGCCGCATGGCATATTTGAACTCAAAAATCTGCACAAACCCGGTGCGCAGACTGAGGAAAATCCCAGTGCCGAGCAGTAGGATGAGCATAGGTATTCCCCAGATTATCTGGTCGTTGAATGATTTAAGCCATTGCATATTGCCTCCTGACGGGGACATCCCCCTTCGTGCGCGAAGGGGGTTTGAGACGAAGGTTTTGGCTTTTAATGTGCCGTAAAAACCATCCTATTCGCAGTGGAGAGGTAGTCAAACACGAAGAGGGCTGTTCACAACGCATTCCCACGGCGGCGCTTGTCAATCAATGCTTTGCGGATCATATCCACCGGGATCACGGTGAACGCCAGCAGTATCGAAAATTGCAGCTCCCGGACGGTGAGACCGGTGGTGCGGAACACGGTTCCGCCGAAGTAGATGATGACGATTTGCACCGCAGTCACGAACAGCATGATAACCATAAACGCTTTGTTCTTCCAGATGCTTGTCAGCAGATTGATTCGTGTAGTCCTGGCGTTAAAGCTGTTGAAAATCCCGGCGAAGATGAACAAGGCGAAAAATGCCGTCATAAAATGCGGCGGCAAGTACACGCCGCGGATTCTGGGCAGTTTCAGGAACAGTATGCACAACAGTGTGACGTATGTGCCGGTGACGAGAATCTGGTTATACATATACGGACTTAAAATCGGCTCATCGCGTTTCTTCGGCGGTTCTTTCATGTACTCACGCAGTGGCGGCTCCCCGGCGAATGCCAATCCCGCCAGGGTGTCCATCACCATGTTCACCCAAAGCATTTGCAGAACCGTGATCGGCGAATTGATCCCGATAAACGGCCCGATGACCGATATGCCGACGGCACAGAAATTGATGGTCAGCTGGAATATGATAAACTTGCGTATACTCTTAAAAATAGTCCGGCCATATAGAATCGCCTTTGATATTGACATAAAGTTGTCATCCAATATGACGATGTCCCCCGCTTCTTTGGCGACTTCCGCCCCGGAACCCATTGAGAAGCCGATATCCGCTTTCTTCAACGCGGGAGAGTCGTTGATTCCGTCGCCTGTCATGCCGGTGACAAGTCCAATATCTTGTGATATTGCGACAAGTCTGCTTTTGTCGGACGGTATGGCTCTGGCAACAACTCGCAATGATGGCAATATTTTTTTTAGCTCCGTATCCGACAGTTTTTTCATCTCAGCACTTGTGATGACCGAATCTGCATCTGCGCCCTCGCCGCGCAATAATCCAACTTCACGGGCGACGGAGACGGCAGTATCCCTATTGTCACCGGTAATCATAACAACTTGAATCCCCGCACCCTTGACGTCTGCGATGGCGCTTGCCGCTTCGCGCCGTACTTCGTCCCGTATCGCGGCGATGCCGATCAGCGTAAGATTTCCGCCGGGAGATGATTTGCCGAGCGGCGAATCCCCGGCAGCGATGGCGAGCAATCTATACGCGTTTTTCTGCAAAGTTTCCATTTCTGATTTAAGCTTTTTAACGCCGGCGAATTCCACAATGATACCGTGTTCATCGTAATAGTGCGTGCAATTGGGCAGAATAAGTTCCGGCGCGCCTTTGATCAGGGTGATCCCAAAGTCCCCCGCCAACTGCACGGCAGAGAATTTTAAACTGCTGGAAAACGGAATCGTCACAACCGGCCTGAGTTTATCGGTCACGCCACGACCCAATGCGGTGAATTCCAAAAGTGCCCGCTCTGTGGAATTGCCACCGAGTGCCGCGGCCTTTCCGTCTGATTTGCCGACAAACGCGCCTGTATTATGCAACGCCGTAATCGCCAGCAATCTGCCGGTCTGTGTTTTCCCGAGTTTCGTGAAACTCTCAAAACTCGCTCCATCTCCTGTGATAAACCGGCTTACCGTGAGCTTGCCTTTGGTAAGCGTCCCCGTCTTATCCGTGAATAGAATGTTCAGGCTGCCGGAGGTTTCTATTCCCACCAGTCTGCGCACAAGCACGTTGTCGCGCAACATCCGCTTCATGTTGGATGACAGGACAACAGTGATCATCAGCGGCAGCCCCTCTGGGATCGCGACGACAACCACGGAAATCGCCAGCGTCACCGCGGCAATCAAGCGGCTTGACAATATCTGTGGATTCCGCAGCGTTCCCAATATCGCCGGCCAGTAAAACCCATTCATCACCACGATGGTGAAAAACAGATTCGCGAACAGCACAAGTCCCGCGCCACAGTATCCGAGCTTGCTGATTGACCCCGCAAGATGGCGCAGACGCGCTTTCAACGGACTTTCTCGCGGTGCTTCCTGAATTTCTTCCGCCAACTTGCCGTAAAACGTGGTGGAGCCCACGTTTTTGATAAGCATCACCGCTTCACCCGATAAGACAATAGAACCCCTGAAAAGCCTGGTCCAATCACTGAATCCTTCATCCGATGAAGATTTTCCATTCGGCGATTTGTACGCCTCCTTACTCTCGCCGTTCAGTGGGGATTGATCGACGGTAAGCTCCCCGCTGACAATCGCACCGTCAGCCGGAATCCGCTCCCCGGCTTGCAACAGGACATGATCGCCGACAACCAGTTCGCCGAGTACAAGTTCGATGACCGCGCCCGAACGCTTCACGCGGCACTTTATCTTCAATGCATCTTCCTGTAATTTTTCAAACGCAGATTCACTGCCGTATTCCGACAGTGTCGAGACAAATGTGGATATCAGTATCGCCACAGCGATTCCGAGTGACTCATACCAGTCGAAATCGCGCAGTTGTATCACGATATTCACCGCCAGGGCGATCAGTAGGATTTTGATGATCGGGTCTCCAAAATTGCGGACAAATTCCTTGACAAAGCCTTTCCGCTGACGTTCGGCAAGATAATTATCGCCATATAGGTCTCTTGCCTGCAACACTTCTTTTTCCGAAAGCCCTTTGATTCTTTTGGCCGCTTCGTTCACGCTTGTCATAGATTACCCGCGCCTGCGGGAGCGCGCCGCTCCCTTCTTTTTCGGGGAAATCATGCTCCCCAGCACACCGCCACCGAAAATCGCCAGCAATAGTCCCGGGGTCAACGGCCCAATCAACCCGCCGTCAACGGAAAAAGCAGCGCCGACCAACGTGGCGGCAAACAGCATTCCGGATATGGCAAGCCCCATCATCAGCGTGCGCTGCGGATGCACCCGCACAGCCATCACGGTTCCGGCAAACGCACCGAGAGATGCCGTGCCCCACATCATTACACGCATCGCCCGCTCCGGCACACGCCCGGAAGATATAAACAGGGCAAAGACGGCAAGAAGGATCAATATAACGCCAATCCCCATTAGCGCACCGCGCAGAGCCACGGCGGCGAATCCCGGGCTTTTCCCGCCTCGTTGAACATCACTTTTCTGCATAAAAACCGCCCTCTCAAGAAAAATAGTCTGTGAGACATACTATTCTTTGAGAAGGCGTAAAATGACAAGCTATTGTTAACAGCGGGCTGGCATACCCCACATAGAATCGATTCTTCGCCGTCCAGCAGCTATTAATTGATCGACCAAAAACAACGGGCGGCATTCTGCCGCCCTGCATTGCCTTATCTGCGCTGTGGTGGTGAATCCGCGGCGTTGCCTACGGTGGATATCGCCCACTTGGCAATCTGTACGCGCACTCTATCCGCGCTGGTCTCGAAAGTGATCTGCTCACCATCCACTGACACCACTTTACCGATAATGCCGCCGATCGTCGTTATCGTGTCCCCAACGGAGAGTGATTCACGCATTTCTTGCAGTGCCTTTTTCTTTTTGCGTTCCGGGCGGATCATAAAAAAGTAGAATATAGCTACCATACCCACCAGCATTGCTATAGTCATCGCATCCATTGTAAAATTCCTCCAGTACTGTTAGACTCTGAACATTATACTTGTCCTTGGGTGAAATTGCAAGATAATTTTGTCCGCAAGGCGTCGAACTCGTTTCTGTCCAGTGCGTCTCTGATCTTTTGCATCAGATCGTTGTAAAAATATAGGTTATGCAGCACAGCCAGCCGCATCGCCAGCATTTCACCCGCTTTGAACAGGTGGCGCAGATACGCCCGCGCAAATGGTTTCGCACACACAGGACATTGGCAATCTTCGTCAATCGGCCGCGGATCGTCTTTAAATTTTTCATTGAGTATATTTATACTGCCTTGCCATGTGAACAATCTGCCGTGACGTCCGTTTCTGGCGGGCATCACGCAGTCAAACATATCTATTCCGCGCGCCACCGCCTCAATCAGATTCAACGGTGTACCGACCCCCATCAAGTATCGCGGGCGATCTTGCGGCATATGCGCTTCCACGGTTTCGACAATATCGTACATCTCCGTTGCCGTTTCACCGACGGCTAATCCACCGATGGCATACCCCGGCAGATCGAATTCCGCAATCCGCTGCATGTGCGCGACGCGTATATCATGGAACACCGCGCCCTGATTGATCCCGAACAGCATCTGCCCCGGGTTGATAGCGGATCCGCGCAGTCGCATCAGCTCATCGCGGCACCTGATAAGCCATCTTGTCGTCATATCACAGGATGCCAGCACATATTCACGGCTGGACGGGATCGGTATGCACTCATCAAATGCCATCGCGACATCAGACCCCAGATTGGACTGTATCCGCACACTGTCTTCCGGCGACATGAATATTTTCCGCCCGTCAACGTGAGAACGGAACATCACGCCGTCTTCAGAGATTGTCCTGCGTGAAGCCAGCGAAAATATCTGAAACCCGCCGCTGTCCGTCAACAGCGGGGCATCCCAGCCCATGAATTTATGCACCCCGCCCAGCTCGCGGATAAGCCCATCTCCCGGCCGGACATGCAGGTGATATGTATTGGCCAGCGCGACTTGACAATTGACGGATGTCAGATCGTCACTGGACAGCGCACCTTTCACCGCCGCTTGCGTCGCGACGTTCATAAATACCGGGGTATCCACCGTGCCGTGCGGCGTTGTTAGCACGCCTCTGCGGGCGCGACCTTGTTTTGTCAGTAATTTAAACATAGTATGATATTATAGGCTACGGAGCAGCCCCCTGTCAAGTTGACAGGGGGCTGCTCCGATCAGGCCGGGTTCAAGTTTTTATTCCTCACTCAGTTTTTCCAAGCCTACTCCGCGTGAAAACTGCTTTCGGATATCCGCATCACGCCACGAAAAGAATGTCTTTGCCCCCGTACCCGCGCCCCAGGATTCGCGCTTAACCTTGGAGACATAGGGTGTTTCGCCCTGCGCGTACTTTTGCAGTTCTTGCAACAACTGCGGGGGCAACAGTTCTGCTGCATTACGGTATTTTATAGACATCAATCCTCGCATTGGTGATGTTGTTATCATAAAACAGAAGCCAATCAAGCCGCAAGGGAAAGAATTATTTATATTAAAGTCTGTTTGGTTTTCGGTAATCATACAGCGGGACGTCGAGGACGCCGTCCCCTACAGCAACTCCGCCAAATCCGCAATCACTGCCACATGCGGGAACGCCCGCAATTCATCCGCTGTGGTCGCGCCGGTGGTCACCGCAGCAAACGCGACGCCCGCATTCTGCGCCGTCTGTGCGTCTGTTGGGCTGTCACCGATGTATACGGCATCGCTGATATCCACACCGAGTTCCGCTGTCGCTTTCAGCACACCGTCCGGCGCGGGTTTGATATCCCGGACATCCTCACTGCCGATGACTATATCAAACAGATCCGCGATATTGTTCTTGTGCAGCGTCTCCATAATCCGGCGGCGGAGTTTGTTGGAGATTATTCCGAGCTTTTGACCCCGATTTTTCAGCTCAGTGATCACCGGAATCACCGACGGGTACAAAAAAGTTTCATCCGCCATGTAGATGTCGGCCTCACACATGTATTCCTCGGCGTACTGGTTTAAAGTTTCCGCATCCTCAACACCGGTGAGGGTTTTGAATATCTCGTTAATCCCCTGTCCTATGCCGCGTTTTATCGTATCATCCGGCACGTCGGGGTGACCGTGGCGCAGTATCACCGTTCTGTAACACTTGACGATCGCAGTCTCCGCATTGGCGAGTGTATAGTCGAAATCGAACAGATATACGCTGTATTGCATATTTGCAAATCTCCTTCCACAAATTCGCCCTTGCGGGCGGCAGTCGAATCCTGTATATTGTATGTAAAGGGTGTGATAATCATGGCTGTTGCCGAAAAAATAAAACGCAGACTGCGGCTGCGCCAAAAACCACTGCCGCGCGCCGTTTACATAGCGCTTTGCGCATTCCCCGCTGTTTTGACGATTTTATTCTACGTCCTGCGTAACAACACCCGCGTGATGGATTGGGCGTCTTTACGCGTGGCCGCGCCTATTCGGACATTTTTAGGGTTTATCACGTCTGTCTTCCCGTTCTCTGTAATGGAACTCTTAATCGCCGCCATCGTAGTGGGGGTTATCTGGTTTATCGCCAAAACGATCAAACTCACGATCAGAAAGCGTGGGATGCGGCTGAAAACTTTATCGAAACGGGTGCTGCATTTGGCTGTTTTTGCGCTTTATTTCTGGGGATTGTTCTGCTGGCTGTGGAATGTTGGATACTTTGCCCAAGGCTTTGCTGAACGCAATGGAATCGTTCCTCGCGAAGCCTCGGTTGAAGAGCTTATAGCGGTCGCAGAAATGTTCACTGCCAGGGCGAATGCGCTATCCCAGGCAGTTGATCGTAACGAAAACGGACGGCTTCAGGCAGACAGGCGTGAAGTGTTCGCCCAATCGCTGAATGTTTTTCATGGAATTTCAGACGAATTCCCGGAACTGGGCGGCAGAATTTTCAGGCCGAAACCGATGATATTCTCCTGGCTGATGAGCCGCACCGGATATGGCGGCATATACTTCGCCCTCACAGGGGAGGCGAATGTCAATACCCAACTACCGATGAGCACAATGCCATCCACTATCGCGCACGAACACGCGCACCAGCTGGGCGTATTCTCTGAAGACGAGGCCAATTTCGTCGCAATCATGGCCTCTACCCGCTCCGGAATTGTGATATACGAATACTCCGGCTACTTTCTGGGTCTGATTTATCTGATGCGCGCGCTGAACGACATCCACCCCGATCTCTGGTTAGAAATGTGGGACACTTTCAGCCCGGAGCTTCAGCGAGACTGGCTTGATAACAGAGAATTTTGGCAATCGCAAAGAACAGTAAATACAGGTATCCGACTGGTCGATTCTGTGCTGACGGCGGTAACAGAAACAGTCCGCGACGCAGTGGACACGGTCTATGACAGCTTCCTGCGAGCCAATGACCAGGAGCTCGGCCTGCAATCTTACGGCGCGGTGGTGGATCTGCTGATTGCGTACTTCTTGCCGGTGTAGGGCGATCGTAATGTACAGCAACACCCCGTAGGGACGACCGCCTCGGTCGTCCGCGGACAGTCGGGGGCGACCGTCCCTACAACGACTTTCCCGTATTGCACATTGCGGGACGTCGAGGACGCCGTCCCCTACGCGTATACGACCCCGCGCAATTCATCTCTCATACGCAGTGCCTCAGCCCGGGCGGATTCTTTGTAGTCCGCCCCTGTTTTTTTCCACGCGGCGATGATTCCGCGGGAGGAGTTGATAATCGCGCCTCTGCCGTCTTTATCAAAAGCGTGCGCCACATCCGCCGCCGCGCCGCCTTGCGCACCGTATCCCGGCACCAGGAAAAACGTGTGTTTCAGCCGTGCGCGCAAAAACTCCAGCTCCTCCGGATATGTCGCCCCGACAACGGCACCGATGCGGGAAAATCCGTATTGTCCAATTGTCTCGTGAGATATATTCTCCAGCAAATCGCCGACGACCGTGTATAATCTGTCCTCGCCGATGAATTTATCTTGCAACTCTCCGGCTGACGGGTTGGAGGTTTTGACAAGCGCAAACATCGCCTTGTCGCACTCCGTCGCCGTTTTCAGGAACGGCAAGACGCCGTCTGACCCCAGATAGGCGTTTATCGTCAACGCGTCCACATCAAACGCACTGATCTCCGTGCCACCGACTTTGACTGAGCCAAAATACGCCGCGCTGTAGGCGGAGGCGGTGGAGCCGATGTCGTTGCGCTTGCCGTCCAATATAACGTACATACCGCGCGATTTCGCGTAATCACAAGTCATTTTAAGTGCGGCGACCCCATCCGGCCCCAGTGCCTCGTAATACGCCGATTGCGGCTTCACAGCAGGGACAATATCGCAAACCGCGTCTATAAGCCCTTTGTTGAATTCAAGAACAGCCTGCGCAGCAGCTTGTAACGTCTCCCCATGCGCGGCGATGTGCTTGTCCAGAATCTCCGGCGGAACATGTTCCAGCGCCGGGTCAAGTCCGACAACCGTCGGGTTTTTCATTTCGTCGATTTTCTGTTGTAATCTGTCAAATGACATTGGTTACTCCTCCTTTAATCGCTTTTGTTGCCCAATAAGACGGGATACCATCCTCAATTGCA
>WQVW01000040.1 GCA_009785655.1 Oscillospiraceae bacterium
AAGAATTTCCATGCAAGCTTGTGCAGTACACGGCGCATAGCCTTTGCCGCTTTGCATGAACACACCAGCCATAGAGCCTTCGGTGATGCCATCGACATCTTTCTCAGGTTTCAGGGCGGCACAGGCAACCTCTTCATCAAGATGCTTCGGCAGTGGACGGAACATCAGTACACCGTGAACGCTGTCGTCATTGTTCAGCTTTTCGATGCTTTGCATCAGCACGTCCTGCGTGACATCGGCAGGCAGCACAATGCTTTTAGACGTATCAACGCCAACGGATTCACAGCGTTTCATCGCTGTTTTTTCGTATGACACATCGTCATCCCGCTCACCCACACGCAGAATCGCGAGGGAAGGCGTGACACCTTTCGCTTGCAGGGCTTCGATATCTTTCAGCATTTTCTCTTTCAGCGCGTTTACAATGTCAGCGCCTTTTAAAATTTCAGCCATATAGGTTCTCCTATCTCAGCTTTGCGACGACGGAATTGTAGATATCATCCGCCATGGCGCAGTATTTTTTCAGCAGCTCGTCCGCTTCTTTTTCATAAGCGGTGGCGGCAGCTTTGTCAGTCATAGAACCAGTGTTGATGAACACATTCAGGCTGGCTCCTTGCAGTGCCGCTTTGCAGAACACAACGCCGACGCCGGCGTCACTGATAGCCAATGCGCTGCCTTTTTTCGCGAATTCGTCTTGCAACTCGATCGCTTTTGCGCACGCACGCATGATTTCCAGCGGGGCAGAGCAGGCGAGTTTCAGTGCGTCTTCCATGACCTGTGCCCGTGTTGGGTCATCTTTCGGGATACCGTAGGCTTTAGAAAGCGGCTCAAAAACCTCAGCGTCTTTATCGACGAGGCGCAGCAGCTCTTCTTGCAGACCGGTGGCCTCTATCATCAGTGCTTTGATTTGATCTTCAACCTCGGCGTACTTTTTCTTGCCGACAGTCAGGCTGCCGACCATGTTGCCCAGTGCCATGCCGACAGCACCGACCAGCGCGGAAGCACCGCCGCCGCCGGGTACAGATTCTTTAGATGCCAGCACTTCAACAAAATCAGCGCAAGTCTTATTAACAAATGACATATAATACCTCCTTAATCATTTCAGGGGTATGGGAGCCTTCATAACAAAGACCCCCATAAAGCGATTCAAATTTAGAATAAGCCGGAAACAGCGCCAGTCTCAGTATCAATGTCGATGCGGCGGTAAGCTGGGTTAGAGCTTGTGCCAGGCATCATGCTGATTGTACCGGCCATCGGGCAAAGGAATTTCGCGCCGCCGTATACAAGCACGTCACGGATCGGCAGTCTCCAGCCCGTTGGTACGCCTTTAAGCGTCGGGTCATGTGACAGGGACAGGTGTGTTTTAACCATCATTGTGGAGAAGTCAGCGTAATACGGATCGTTCTCGAATCTTTCCGCTTTCTCAAGTGCAAGCGGTTCCCAATCAACGCCGTCAGCACCGTATACTTCTTTTGCGATGATTTCAACGCGGTCACGCAGTTTCATTTCCAGCGGATAGAGATATTTGAGTTCAGTCTCTTCTTCGCAAGCTTCGATAACGAGTTTGGAGAGTTCTTCCGCACCTTTACCGCCGTACTGCCAATGCTCACTGACTGCGCAACGGACGCCGCGCTCTGCGCAGAATTCTTTGATCAGCTCGTGTTCTGCATCAGTATCAGTTGCGAACTTGTTAATGCAGACGACAGGATTTATGCCGGCTTTTTTAACATTTTCAACATGATGGAACAGGTTTCCTGTACCAGCTGCGAGCAGTTCGAGGTTTTGTTCAGTATACTCTTTCGGCAACGGACGTCCCGGAACAACTGTCGGGCCGCCACCGTGCATTTTAAGCGCACGGACTGTGCAAACGAGTACGGAAACATGCGGTTTCAGATTAGAGAGACGGCACTTAACGTTCCAGAACTTCTCAAAGCCGATATCAGCGCCGAAGCCAGACTCTGTGACATGGTAGTCAAACAGTTTAAGTGCAAGACGGTCACCGATGATTGATGATTGACCGATAGCGATATTCGCGAACGGACCCGCGTGGATCAGGCAAGGCTGATGCTCAACTGTGTAGCAGAGGGTTGGGTTGATTGTGTTACGCATAAACGCAGCCATCGCGCCGTCAACTTCAAGATCCGCCGTTGTGACAGGCTCACCTTTTTTGTTGTAAGCAACAATGATTTTGCCGATGCGATCACGCAGATCTTTCAGGTCTGTTGCAACGGAAAGGATAGCCATCAGCTCACTGCCGACAGCGATACCGAATTTTGAATTAATTTCAAAGCCATTCTTGCCGGTGTTCTTATCGTCGGGGCCAGCATCCATACCGATGCGGATGTTACGCAGACCTTGTGCGCAGAAGTCGATAACCCAGCCCAGCTCAACTCTTTCAGGGTCGATATCAAGGCGTCTCAGGCCGATTTCTTTCAGTTTTGCATCATCGTAGTTACGCTCATGCTGCATACGGGCATTCAGTGCGACCATAGCCAGGTTATGTGCGTTCATGATGTCGTTGATGTCACCGGTGAGGCCGAGTGAGAACTCGGTCATCGGAATCAGCAGTGCGTTACCGCCGCCGGCTGCGGTGCCTTTGACGTTAAATGTCGGGCCGCCGGAAGGCTGACGCAGGCATCCGCCAACGTTTTTGCCAAGTGCGCCGATGCCTTGAATCAGGCCAAGGGATGTGGTGGATTTACCTTCGCCAAGGGGAGTGGGGTTGATGGCTGTGACTTCGATGAACTTTCCGTCCGGCTTATCTTTCAGGCGGTTCATGACTTTGATGAAGTCGATTTTCGGAGTCTTGCCGTATGGGATAATCTCATCGGGAAGAAGCCCCATTTTCTCACGGAAATACTCAACGCTCGGGAGCGTTTTCATTGCGTCGGCCGCAATTTCCCAGTCTTTGTGTTTGGTCGGGTCAAGCATAAATAAAATCCTCCTTAGTAATTGTTGATTAATTTATTATCAAATCGCGCGCCGCGACTTGTTAACAGATTTTTGCGCGCAAACAACACGGTTTGGCTATACTGCAAACGATCGATATCAAATAGATTACAGCCAAACTCAGACAATTCTAACACCAGATTGCCATTAAGTAAATATGAAAAAGCCTGAAAAATATAAATTTCTCCACTATTTCAAATAAATGTCCCAAAATCGAAGGATAAAATACAAAAATAAAATTTTGGTAAAATGCTAATATATTTTTGCAATATTGTTTGATGACAATTGGCCGCGATGATAAGAAAGGCCTTGAAAGTTTGCGGTTTCAAGGCCTTTCCCATAGATGTCAGAGTTAAACAAGGCCGTGGGATGATTTGCAAAATGGGATTTTATGCGTCGCCTTGGGATTCGTCGTCACCGGGTTCAGCGTTGAAATCTGCATCGGCAAAATCATCGTGCTGGAAGCCGCTGGTCTTTTTAAGCGCTTCCACTTCTTTTTTCATTTCAGCGATCCGCTCATACGCGCCGGCAACCTCTGTGAAGTTTTGTACAAAGTTTTCTTCGGGGTTGTCTTTGCAGAGTTCGTAATACATGCGACCGATTTCGCAATATAACCGCCTGATTTGTGTCTTCTCCCGTGAAATTTCTGCATTCAGCTTGGTTGTTTTCGCCAATATTTTTGCCTTTTCCTCAGCGAGCCTATACGCCTCTACCGAGACGTCGGCGATTGTTTCGACCGCGCCTTTGGCTTTTCTCTTTAAATCTTCAAAACTTGCCATTTTTTATTCCTCCATTGATATTTTTAAGTGTTTCAATTTGATATGTAATTTATCGTTGTTATGGGGTATCCTCGGCAGGCCTCGCGCCGCGCCGCCGCACACGATTCCATAACAGTGCCGCGACAGCGAATAAAAATGAGAGTGCCGCCAGAAGCTGTGACACACGAATGTTGGTATTCATAAAGAAAATACTGTCCAGTCGCAAGCCTTCAATTATTGCCCGCCCGAAGCCGTACCATGCCACGTATATGAAAAACAGTTGCCCGTCATACTTCACTTTGCGCTTTTTGGAGAAGATGTGCAGAAAGATAAAGCCCAGGGTGTTCCACAACGCCTCATACAAAAACGTTGGGTGAACGTAGATGGTTGTATCTCCAACAGAAAGTCCCATCCGCCACGGGACGGTTGTGATGGCACCGTAAGCCTCGCGATTCAAGAAATTGCCCCAGCGGCCGATGACCTGTCCGATAAACAGTCCAAAGCTGCCGGCGTCGGCCAACCTGAGAAACGGTATTTTTTTAACACGGCTGTAAATTAAAAACGCGATACCGGCACCAATAACGCCGCCATAGATGGCCAGGCCGCCCAACCTGAAATTGAAAATATCCTGCCATCGATGCCCCTCACCGAAAAACTCGGAGGCGTTAAATAGAACATAATACAGCCGGGAGCCGATCACTCCGCTTGGAATGGCCAAGATGACCATATCAAGTACGGTGCCGTTGTCAAAGCCAAATATTGCGCGGCGTTTTTGCAGATACAACATGCCTAGCAGAAAACCGACGGCGATTAAAATTCCGTATAAATAGATATTGAACCCGAAAACTGTGATAAAACGGGGAGGGTTGATGACAAAGCCTTCTCCCAAAAGCGGGAATGAAATAACGATAGATTCCAATAAATTCACCTGCTTTTTCTTTTCAACAACAGGACACAAAAGGGGCGACCGAAGCGTAGTTTCATCCAGTATAATATAAAAACTGGGGTTTGTGAAGCTGTAATTTAAAAATGTTACGTTGTGAAGCGTTTTATTCTTTTGGTGTGATGATTGATATGGCCATATTATTCGGCGATAAACTTTCTTGGAAAAACGCGGTAACGTCGGCTTCAGTCACTGCGGACAAAAGTTCCGTGACGTCAAACGCGTCATAGCCCCTGAAATGTCCGGCGACATAGTTGGCGCATATCGCGTCAAACGAGTTTAACGAACGTATATGCCTGCCGAGGGATGCTTTTTTTATCCGCCCGAAAAGCGCACCGTCAGGCCCATTTTCCGATAGTCTGACTATTTCCTGATTCACCTCATCGAAAACGCGTGCCGGGTCACGGCATTCACCGCCGAACATGGAATAAGCCTCCCCCGCGACTGATTCAAACGATGCAGAGAAATCGCTGTTGACAACGCCTTCGCCGTAAAGCCTGAAATACAGCGGGGAAGAGTGTCCGGCAAGTATCTCAAGCGCCAGGGCACTGACAAGCTCATACCGCAAATTCTCTCGTCCGCGCGCCGGGATTGGTTTGGATTTGCAGCCTGCAAGAAAAATCGGCAGACTGACTTCCATTGCCTGAGAAACACTTTTTGTCACAGGCGCAAGCACTTCTGGCGGGCCGTAATCGCGTTCAGGAAGCTCGCCTGGTTCCGTGGGCAGGATGCGCTGAGCCATCTCCAGAACCTCCAGATGATCAACATCCCCAGCGACGCATAATGCCATGTTTGACGGATTGTAAAACACTTTGTGGCAGTTATACAGTGTATCAGCCGTTATTTCGGCGATGCTTTCCACAGTCCCGGCTACGGAGTCGCGGATTGGATTATGGCGGAACAGTGACTTCATCAGACCATAGTACACAGCGTAATCAGGGTCGTCCTCCACCATACGGATCTCTTGATCTATAATGCCTTGTTCTTTCTCCACATTTTCCGGAGTGAAGTACGGTGTGGAGACGAAGGTGAGCAGCGTGTCAAGATTCTCATTGAAATTTTCCGTACACTCAAAATAATATGCTGTAATATCAGTTGAAGTATACGCGTTCGGCGATGCGCCGTTTGCTGACAGTGTCGTCAGTGCGTTGCCATCTTTCATATCGAACATCTTATGCTCCAGAAAATGCGCGATACCGGCTGGGGTATCCAGCCAGTTGCCGGCGAACCTAAACCGCCTGTCCGCACCGCCGTAATCGGTGGCGAAAAAAGCGTACTGTTTGTTAAAGTCGCGTTTCGGAACCACAAAGACTGAAAGGCCGTTTGGCAGTTTGCCGGAATAAACCTGTTCGCCGATATGGTCGTATTTTCTAAGCTCCATGTTGCACCTCTTTGCCTGTCAGGAAATAGATAGAATCGGTTTCGATGCCGGCGGCCATTTCGACAATTTTGTCGCGTGTAACCGCCTCAACCCCAGCGAAGAGCTGGTCGGGTGAGTACGCAACCGCCGCGATTGCGCTGTCAAAATATAAGTCTTCAAGTCCGGCAGGCCTGTCCATGGCGGATTTTATCGCCGTGGTGATAGCACGCTTCGCCGATGTGAGCTCCCAGTCGCTGATATCGCCGTCTTTGACGTTTTGCAGCTGTGCCAAGATTTCGTTCAGTGCCTCGTCAAACTTTGAAAATTCAACGCCGGACGCGACAATCATGATGCCTTTATGTTTTTCAAGCATTGAGCTTGCGTAATAGCAAAGCGACAATTTCTCTCGGACGTTGAGGAAAAGTTTCGATGTCACGTTTCCGCCGTATATCGCGTTGAGAACCATCAGTGCCGGGTAGTCGGGATGTTCCATCGCGTTGCCCAGCCTGAAACCCAAAGTAAGTTTGCCTTGCTGAACATCCAGCACCTCAGTAAACCGGCGCGGGGAGTCTGGTGCGGGTTTGAGGATGACTTCCGTTTTCGGGACAGGTGCGTCGCCGCGCGGGGGCAATCTGCGTAAAACGGGTGTGAGTGCGGTTTCTACAAATTCCGGCTCCGCCGGGCCGCAATAAAACACCTCGACTCTTGCGGTGTCGAGTATATGCCGATAATGCGCGGTCAGCGTTTCCGGCGTGATTTTTTCGGCTTCAGTCTCGCTGCCTAATCTGCTGACGCCGAACGCTTCACCGGCGCACATTTCTTCAAGCAGACGGTCAACAGAATAGCCGCGCTTATCGTTTATCCCGGCGCGGATGTCGTCTATCAGGTTTTTTCGCTCACTCTCGACATAGTCTGTACGCAAGAGCCCGCCGCTTAAATCAGGGGAGAGCAGCATATCGCCGATTAACGCGGCGACGTCCGGCAGCACGCTGTCACCGACGGGGATGAAACGGTCATCGGGGAAGTCTGCATAAAATCCGATACATTGCAGTTCACCTTTTTTTCGTACAATCGGCTCAACCCTCGCGCCGTACAGATCGTCCAGTGCCTCGGCAATGCGCTCCATACTTGGCAGGGACGTTGACCCGCGGCGCAGTACGCGCGGCAACAGTGCCGACAGTGCGGCTGTTTCATAGTTTAATCCTGTGATCAGGTTTATCGTCAGGCAGCCGGTTTTGAATTTATCCGTTTTCACGCACCGAAGCGCAACGCCGGGTGAAATCTGGCTGGAATATGCAGTATGCAAATTTTTCAGCTCCTGTTTTTTATCAATTTAGACTTTATTGTAACATCATTCCTCATTAATTGGAAACAAAATATTATTAAATTTCCGTTAAGTCAGCTGTACTCCCGGCAAGGCGTATCGAAGGATCATCTTTTATCGCGATGCCATCACGCGTTATTGTTGCAGTTCCAGCACTGTCGATTTTGACGAGATATTCCACGCCGTCGTTTTTCCAGACAAGCTCAAATCCTTCCCAGCCGGTGGGCAGATTTGGTGCTACATGCAGGACATTGTTGCGTATGGTGATGCCAAGCAGCTGCTCCATGGCGATTCTAAAATACCAACTGGATGCGCCGGTGTACCATGTCCAGCCGCCGCGCCCCAAGTGAAGCGCATTGGAGTATACGTCAGCCGCGAGGACGTATGGTTCTGTTCTATACACGTCTAACGGCCTGCCTTGCGGCAAAATCGACGCCAGCGTTTCCCAACCGAGATCAGTCATGCCGGATTTAAACAGTGCCATTGACAGCCAGATCGCGCCGTGGGTGTACTGCCCGCCGTTTTCACGGAATCCGGGGCTGTATCCTTTAATATATCCGGGTGACGTCCTGCCGGTTGAAAACGGTGGGTCGAACAGCTGTATGACACGGTCTTTCCTATTGAAAAGCACGTCCACGGCACTCAAAAGCGCTGTTTTGATTTTTTCAGGGTCTGCCCCAGCCAGCGTGGAAAAGCTCTGCGCGATGGAGTCGATTCTGCACTCATCATTTCCGGCACTGCCGAGCGGGGTACCATCGTCAAAGTACCCGCGCAGATACCAGTTACCATCCCAAGCCGCGTCGGCGGCGCGGCGATAGATCGCGGCCGATTCCCGGAGCCGTGACGCCGCACCCGGATTGCCGCGCCGTTCGCACAATCCGGCAAAGCGTTCTGCCGTGTGGATCAAAAACCACGTCAGCCATACACTTTCCCCGCGTCCTTCTGCGCCGACAAGATTCATCCCGTCATTCCAATCGCCGCTGCCGATCAAAGCCAGCCCATGTTCCCCGGATCCGCGAGTGAAAACAAGGTCGATGGCGCGGAGGGCGTGCATAAATACAGGCTCAATTCTGGCACTCTTATGCGGCTGCTCGTAACGCTCTATCTCATCCTCGGTCAAGGTGGGGGAAGTGAGATAGCGTGCGGGGTAATCGCATATTGAGTCGTCGCCGGTTACGTCGATATATTCGCACAGCGTGTAGGGCAGCCAGAGCAGGTCATCGCTGCACTTGGTACGGACACCTTTGTTGCCGAGGAATTCACGTTCCATCCCCGGGTGCCACCAGTGTTGAACGTCGCCTTCCTCAAACTGATGTTCAGCGGCTCTGATTATTTGCGCGAAAGTTTCTTCCGGCACGATTGTGGTGAGTGCGCACACGTCTTGAAGTTGGTCACGAAATCCATACGCTCCGCCGCTCTGATACAATGATGATCTGCCAAGCACACGGCAGGCGTAAGTTTGATATATTGCCCAGCCGTTCAGATATCTGTTTAAATCTTCGCTGGGCGTTTTTACCGTGAAGCGGGATGTTATACGCTGCCAGTGCGCCATTGTCTTGTTGAGTGCTACGTCCGCCATCACGGGATCCGCCAGGGATTTTAAGACATCCAATCCCGCACAGCCGGACACGATGACAAGTTTCTCCCGCGCCGGATACGTGGCTGCCACGCATGGTGTGAAGCCTGTGCCTGTTACGCCGTCCATCACATCAGTGAGATATCCGTTTTTAGCACAGGTGAATGTCACCGCCGGGATAGACGCGAGATGTGTGAAAACTGTATCAGAGAAATCGGCACTGTAGCTGTTATATGCCCGAATAACGGAATCATCTGTGAGTTCCGTTGTCACATAGTTCGATTCAGCTTCACTGCTTCCGATGACAAGATCGGTGTAATATGAAATTTCGGCATCTGGTGGTGC
Source organism: Oscillospiraceae bacterium (assembly GCA_009785655.1). Taxonomy (GTDB): domain Bacteria; phylum Bacillota; class Clostridia; order Oscillospirales; family Oscillospiraceae; genus WRMH01. The sequence continues at coordinate 9,253 of WQVW01000040.1, forward strand.
GTCAGTCTCGATAATAAAGACACGGCAGGCCGTGTCCGGCGGGACAAATGCCGTTAAGGCCACGCTTATACAGCCGATTGCTTTCTCCCATCTTGCGAATCCAAATCCGTATGTGACGCTGCAAGCGTGCCCGTCGGGGGCGGCAAATAGTGAGATGTTGCCGTCGTCTGTGACGAGATAGAGCTGTTCAGTGCCTGCAGTGGCGAGACTGTCGTTATACCAGCGGTTGATTTTATTCTCACGTGCGTTGTGATGCCACATGTGACCTGTCCCGGCATCGGCGGCGATATATCCAAATTCGCCGTTTGACAGCATATGACTCCAGGCGTTCGGCGGCAATGATCCATCGCATAAAAATGTGAAGCTGTTGTCATCGTTATAGCCGTATTCAAGTGCCTTCACATGCTGTGGATTATAAAACACAAGCGGGTTCGGTGTGCGGGGCTCGCTGTCGTCGATAACTTCAAGGTCATCGCCAACCACACGGAATGCCGCCGCCATGACGACGTCTGCGCCTTCTGCCGATGCCTCTGCGGTATGCACGCCGCACCGCGCACCGTGACGCCATTCA
>WQVW01000041.1 GCA_009785655.1 Oscillospiraceae bacterium
CAATCCGGATAAAAACAAGCCAAACTTTTGATCCTGCAAAGCATCCGCATTTTTTGCCAGAAACGCTTTCGCTTCTTTGCGGATTGACCCGGCATAGACTGAACTGCCGAGAATAATGCAGTCGAACCCATCTAGGGCAGGGGAGCTGTCTTGCTTCAAATCATGCAGTGTCGCACCGCCCATGATATCTGCGATGCGCTCAGCGATCTCACGTGTCGCGCCGTGTTTGGTGGCGTAGAGGATGAGTGTGTTCATGGTGTGACTCCTAGTATTTATTTTAGGTATGCAGATAATGCTTATGATACACGTTATTTCTTCCCACGAGAAATTATCGGACGCAGCTTTGTGGTATAATGCTGATGAATGTGTCCAAGAAGGTAGTCATTGACAATGCAAAATATCGTAATTTGCCCCAGCGGTATCGCAATATAAACGCTCATTTGTCCAGTGATCGCTATGCCGAGTACATGAATGGAAATAAATAGACTTACCACAGCAAATATAAGAAAAATGGTCAACTTAACCACCCTGCGCACAAACGTGCGACCTATATCATCCAGCCACATTTTGATGATTGGGTAATATCCAAACAATAGCGCAAACTCCATCGCTATGACTATATTCGGCAACAACATAACGCACATGAGCGCAACAGCAATATAAGCCAAAAAGGCTGTTTTGCGCCCAGTCTCTATCACGACAACCATTATCAAGAATCCGCCTAATTGCACCCAAAGATATGTGAACGGCATAAAGGATGACATAAACATCAACGTAAAACTAAGCGCAGAAAAGATCCCGCCTATGGCAATTTTTCGTACTTTTGACATCAAATTAGGTATATCCTCCACAACGCAGACACGGCTTAGAAGCACTTGTCGTCAATGGTAAATGACACCTTATTACCGAGAGGTGCGCAGGAATGCGTATCTTTTTCTACCTATTTTAGCATAAAACATGAACATTTTCAAGAAAAAGTATTAAACAAAATAATACAATAATTTTATGAATCCTTTATAATGGTGTTATGTAATATTTGCAGTTGGCTGCATTTATATAATTAATAGCCGTACGGGCTTACACTAGGAGGACGTAGAATGATTTTTTCAGAAAGGCATAATCTTGTCAGGAAGCTGGCGCGCGACTTCGCTGAGACCGAGTTGACTAACGCAGTGCTCGACGAGATTGAAGCAACCAAGGAATATCCAAAAGAGCTTTTGGCGAAAATGGGCAAAGCTGGGTTTTTCGGAATCAAAACGCCGAAAGAATACGGCGGACAAGGCTCCGACTACATCTCATACGCGATTGTACTTGAAGAGCTTGGCAGAGTCAGTGCCGTGACGGATATCTGGGTATCCGCACCGAACTCACTGGGCGGAGGCCCTTTAATGCTGTCCGGAACTGAAGAGCAACTTCAGAAATACTTAAAGCCGGTAGCGACTGGCGAGAAGATCATGGCGTTTGCATTGACTGAGCCGGGCGCCGGTTCAGATGCAGGCGGCACAGTGACAACCGCTGTTAAAGACGGTGACTACTACGTCATCAATGGCCGTAAAACGTTTATCACCACAGCCCCGATTGCTGATTGGGCGATTGTTTACGCCAAAACCGACCTCAGTGAAAAGAACAGAGGTAAATCCCGCGGTATTTCGGCGTTCATCGTTGACATGAAACTGCCCGGCGTCTCTTGCGGTAAAGCAGAAGACAAAATGGGTCTGAAAGGCTGCCCGACATCTGACATTATCCTTGAGGATGTCCGGGTGCACAAAGACGATCTGTTGGGTGAGGAAAATCGCGGGTTCCAGAACGCGATGAAAACGCTCGACATCGGTCGTATCGGCGTCTCCGCGATGAGCATTGGCGTGGCTCAAGGCGCGCTGGACGAAGCGATTAAATATGCCAAAGAACGCAAGCAATTCGGCCAACGTCTCGCTGATTTCCAAGCGATAAGCTTTATGATCGCCGACATGGCGACAAAGCTGCAAGCCGCGAAAGAGCTTGTTTATAGAGCTGCGCAATTAAAAGACATGAACAGCCCGGAGGCAGGCCCCGCCGCTTCAATGGCTAAATACTTCGCAACTGAAACGTGTAACGAGATCGCCGCCAAAGCTGTGCAGATCCACGGTGGTTACGGTTACATCAGCGAATATAAGGTAGAGCGCATCTACCGCGACTGCCGCGTCTTTACTATCTTTGAGGGTACGTCCCAAGTTCAGCAGATGGTTATCGCCGCGAGTCTTATCGGCAGATAGAGGAGGATTGAACAATGAAAATTATTGTATTGGCCAAACAAGTGCCGGATACGAACGAAGTTAAAATCGACCCTGTAAAGGGTACGCTGATACGTGAGGGTGTCCCCTCCATACTGAATCCCGACGACGCGAACGCCATTGAAGAGGCGCTGGCGCTGAAGGATCAATACCCTGGCACCACAGTAGACGTGGTTTCAATGGGTCCTCCGCAAGCCACATACATGCTGCGTGAGTGCCTTGCCATGGGCGCAGACAACGCATATCTCCTGTCCAGCCGCGTATTCGGCGGGGCGGATACCTGCGCGACGTCTACCACACTGGCCGCCGGTGTTAAAAAGATCGGTGACTATGACATCATCTTTGCCGGTCGTCAAGCGATTGATGGAGACACAGCACAAGTCGGCCCGCAAACAGCACAGAGACTTGGTATTCCGTCTGTCACATATGTCCAAAAGATTCGTGAAATCAAAGACAAAACCGTCGTGGTTGAGCGTGCGCTGGAAGATGGATATGAAGTGATCGAAATCCAAAAACCATGTGTGCTGACTGCGATTAAAGAACTCAACACACCCCGGTACATGTCGGTGGCACAAATTGAAGAGGCGTACAAAAAAGAAATCGCCGTCTGGGATGAGAAAGCGCTGAACGTAGATCCGAGTGATGTTGGACTTGTTGCAAGCCCGACCCAGGTTCATAAAAGCTTTACCCCGCCGCCTAAAGGGGCAGGGGAGATGCTCACCGGCACAGTTCCCGAAATGGCTGCGGCACTTGTCGCGAAACTCACCGAAAAGCATGTGCTTGCGGATCACTAAGGGAGGAATAAGAATATGGCTATAAAAATTATTGCAGAGAAATGTAAAGGCTGTGAACTCTGCGTTAAAGGCTGCCCACAGGGCGCTTTCACAGTAAAAGATAAACTAGCGATCGTCGGCCCTGAGTGCAATATGTGCAACCAGTGCCTGGAGCCAAAATTTTGCCCGTTCGGCGCCATTGTAAAAGTGGAAGAGAGATCAAAAACTTTCGCTGTGGATATCACACAATATCACGATGTATGGGTGTTTGCAGAGCAGCGTGACGGCCAGCTGATGGGCGTTTCAGTGGAGCTTCTGGGCGAAGGCAAAAGACTTGCCGCTGAAATCGGCTGTAAAGTCTGTGCGGTGCTTTGTGGTGACAACGTTGATGGACTTGTTGATGAGCTGTATGAATACGGTGCCGACAAAGTTTACTACGCCAATGCGCCGGAACTTAAAACATATAACACAGATGCGTATACGCATGTTATCTATCAGGCGATATTGAAACATAAACCTGAAATCGTGCTGATGGGTGCGACGCATATCGGCCGTGACTTGGGTCCGTGCCTCGCCGTTAAATGCGAAACTGGCCTCACAGCGGACTGCACAAAATTGGATATCGATCCTGAAGATAAAAAGCTGATGCAAACCCGTCCGGCATTCGGCGGCAACTTGATGGCGACAATTGTTTGCCCAAGCCACCGTCCGCAAATGTCTACGGTGCGTCCCGGCGTTATGCAAAAGCCAGAGCGTAAAGCCGGACAAAAAGGCGAGAGAATTGACCTTGAGGTGGCATTCAAATCCGGCGATATCCGCATGGAAGTCCTTGAAATTGTCAAGGCGATGAAAGAAATGGTGTCGCTGACTGACGCCAACGTCATCGTCTCCGGCGGCGCAGGGCTTGGCAATGCAGATGGCTTCAAGTTGCTGAAAGAACTTGCAGACAAGCTTGGTGGCGTTGTAGGTTCATCCCGTGCGGCGGTTGATGCCGGGTGGATCGACCACTCGCACCAAGTTGGGCAAACAGGCACAACGGTGAAACCAAGTCTGTACATCGCTTGCGGAATCTCCGGCGCGATCCAGCACTTGGCCGGAATGCAGAGCTCTGACTACATCGTGGCGATCAACAAAAGCGAAAATGCACCGATATTTGAAGTGGCCGACTACGGCATCGTGGGTGACCTGTATAAGGTTATCCCGGAGATTATCTCTGCGCTTGGTTAATAGCGATATGTAAAACGAGACCCGCCTTGAATAAGGCGGGTCTTTGCTTATTTGTTAATGGCGGATTTATCTGCTGTTTCTAATCGACTTCGGATGTGACCGGAAATACTCATCCTTCAGCTGTTTTTTCACGACTCTTGCGTAGATCTGCGTGGATGCAACGTTGGTATGTCCCAACATTTCTTGAAGCACCTTGATATCTGCGCCGTTTTCAAGCAGATGCGCAGCGAAAGAATGTCTCAGCGTTTGCGGAGTGATTGCTTTGGTTATCTTCGCTTTTTCGGTGTAGCTCTTAACAATTTTCCAAAACCCCTGGCGCGTCATCCGCCCGCCGTCTTTATTGACGAATAGCGCAGACTCATTGTCAGAAGCCAGCATCTGCGGCCTGGTTGAATGAATATATTCACCCAGCGTACTTACGGCGTCTCTATAGACCGGGATGGTTCGCTCCCTGCTGCTGCGGCACGTGATTAGGTTAGTGGCCAAATTAACGTCAGTCACATCAAGTGCAATCAATTCACTGACACGGATTCCTGTGGCGTACAATGTTTCCAACATGGCCTTGTCCCGCAAGCCCTTTAAACTCGAAGCATTCGGCTGTTCCAACAGGCGTGCGATTTCTGCACCTGTCAATATCTGCGGCAATTCTCTGGAAAATCCGGATGTTGCAATGCCCTCAGCCGGGTTGGCCGCTATTACCGCATTGTTCATAAAATGGCCGAAAAATGCTTTTAACGAAGCCACGGCTCTGGCTGTTGTTGCCGGTGCGCGCCCCTTGTCGCCGAGCCATGATAAATAACGCCGGATGTCATCTCCCGCAATATCAGCGATATCCTCTTTCTCACAGAAGTTCAGGAATTGCGTGATATCACGAATATATGAAGAAACCGTGTTTCCAGATGCCTGGCGGTTATCAGTCAAGTGCGCTTTGAACGCGTCGATATATGTTTCGGATCCTACCATACTTCCCCCATAAAACCTTTAAAATTTAAGATCAGGCCGCAAGCCGTCCGGCGACTAAGCCTATCAGCCTTGGCACAAGCAATGTATCGATCAACGCGGAGCCTGTCAACACAGCGGCGCACACAAGCACTCGCCTAAAAAATCCACCCTTGTAAGGTGCGGTTCCGCCGCCTTTTAATGTCACGCTTTTAAAAACATAGAGCGAGGAAGAGAACGATTGCACAGCCAAAATAAAAAAGCACGGAACGGTTATCATGGCACTTGCACCGAATATCGCTAGAGCCAAAAGCACGCCGTCCCCGCCGAAATAACGGACAATAGCAGAGATTGAGAAACAGAGGAAAAATCCCCTGACCGCCGCCAGTGCCGGCACACCAAATACGCCGAATACCGAGAATCCCAGCAGAATCGCCACCAGCGGATAAGTCCAGACGTTAAACAACGCCGAAAAAAACCCACTGATACGTGCTTGACCGGCAAGCGCCAAATATCCGGCCATATAGTTAGAGATTCCGGCATCCCCGGCAATGCCTGACGCCGCAGTGCCGACAATGCTGCCACAGATAAACAACGCCCCGCAGACAATAAGCCCCAAATAGTCAGCACCGGTTTCTGATCCTGCAATCGTTATTCTTTTGTTCACAATAATCACCCCATATCCATAAGATATGGGACAAGTCTCAGAATAATGACTACACCGCGAAAATGCAGTAAAAGCAGTTTAATACAGCCCGCCCCAAGAAGCAATACAAAAAACACGGGATCCATTATTTTTGGCAGTTTAACCAATTTTTTAATTATACGTGACAAAATGCAGCCGCCATCCCACACAGGAAAGCGGCTACGGTGAATGCAGTCAGAGTCTATAATACATTATTCCATGCCTCAATGTATTCGCCAATTGATTGGTATCGTTCTTCTTTATCTGTGCTTATCGCTTTTGTTGCCACTTTGAACAAGCTTTCCGACGCAGTCCATTTTTCAAACGACCGATCCATTTTGCCGCCGAATAAATTGAAAGCCGTCGCGCCCATACAAAATACATTTGAACGTTCATCAATTTTCGCGCCTAATTCAAATTCTTCTGGAGACATGTATCCTGTTGAGCCCCACATGCGACCCATATCGTTGATAACCGGTTTTTTTCTGTAAAACTCAATGTCACAAAACATCGTTTGGCGCGTGTCGAAGTTATACATGATAGCACCATCGTAAAAATCAATCGCGATATATCCTTTTTCGTTGACATGTTTATGAAACAAAATAACATCCTGATAAATAGCTAATTTATCAGCCACCGGTAAGCTTAAAAAACGCGCATGGGAATCATACATTCTTCCCATGCATTTTCCGTCAAACCACTCAAAAACTAACAGATACCCTCCGTTTATTGTTTTATGGCTTAACAGCTTTGTCAGTTTGGGATGATCTAAATCTTCGTAAATTGTGACGGTAGATTTTATGCGTTCTATTGCTTGCACAGGTGTTACAAGGCCTCTTAATGTCGCGGCACCCGCGGTTTTAAGAAATAGTTTTTTATCATCACGCTGAACCCCAAAACATAGATTCCCGGAATCCTGTTGATCAAATACGATGAATGGCTCCCCATAGTCGTTAATAAAAGAAAAGTCAAAATCTACATTTAAATCAAACGACACCTGTCCAATGGTTTTTCTTATCATTAAACCTGCCTTCCAACATATAATTTTGCGCACTCGCGCATAAACTCAAATCTCCTGAACATCCTGATTGATCAGCGAAATAATCTCATGGATTTTGAACATGCGGTCATCCAGTGCGGCGATTTTGTCGGCGATAACGATGAGTTCATCACTCAGGTGCTTCGGAATATGCTCCCGGTACTTATAACGTGCCTTGTGCTCCAGCGTGGCCCAGAAATTCATAGCCTCTGTGCGGATTTGAATTTCTACCGTTATATACTCTGTCTTGCCTGAAAAGAAGACGGGAAGCTCCAAGATAAGATGATAACTGCGATATCCGCTGGGTTTGGGGTTGCTGACGTAGTCTTTCTCCTCCAATATATTCACAGCGGGCATGGATTTTAGCAGATCGGCCAGAAAATAAATGTCCTTGGCAAAAGGGCAGATGATACGCAGACCCGCGATATCCCGCAAATATTTCTTCGCATTGTCAGTCGTGATATCCACATTCATCTCATAGAGCTTCTGCGCGATACTCTCCGGTGCTTTCATCCGGCTTCTGATATATTCAATAGAGTGATTATCCTGAAAATCTTTCAGGTCTTCATGGATAATATTCAATTTTGTCAGCAGGGTTCTTAATCCCCATTCGTATACGGGCAATAGTTTTTTCAGTTTTGCAAATTCTTCAACACTAAATCGTACAGACATTTCGTTACCTCCAGATTATGTTACAAGGGCAATGTGATGGTGAACACTGCGCCGCCTTTATTTGAATTCTCCGCCGTTACATGGCCGCCGTGTTGGGTGGCGATTGATTTGACAATCGACAAGCCGATACCGTGGTTGCCGTCTGTGCCTTTATAAAAACGCTCAAAAACATGGGGCAGCGCTTCAGGGTCAATACCGTCACCGTCATCTGCTACGCGGATTATAATATGATCCCGCGTCCGATGACATGACAACGTGATTTCAGCACCGGCATAGCGTATGGCGTTGGAGAGCAAATTATCGACAGCCCTTGAAATCAGCTCGGCAATGCACTCGTATAAAACAGCGTCTTCGCCGAAGTCAAAAGACAAGCGGAGTTGCTGTTTTTTTGCCATGGCGTGTTGTCGCATGGCGCAGTTGCGTATAATCTCTGTCAAATCTGCTTCCGCGCTGTGATAGGCGGTGGTGATATTGTCGATTTTGGATATATACAGCAAATCTGTCACCAGGTCAGACAGTTTGTCCGTCTCTTGCAAAATAGTCTCACTGGCCTGTGTGGGTTCCATCAGACCGAAGGCGATACCCTCCGCATAACATTTGATCGACATCAGCGGGGTTCGCAACTCATGCGAGGCGTTTTGGAAAAAGGCTTTTTGCTCACTATCATAAACAGCCAATTGTTTTACGGCGTTATTCAAAGCCGTGTTTAAAGCATCGAGTTCTGTGTCCTTAAAATCAAAGTCGTTGGGTGTGAAGCTGCCATGGCCGATATTCAACGCAAACTTGCCCAGTTTCTCGATGGGTTGGGTGATGGAGTTCGATAAAAAATAAGTAACAATCACAGCCACCACAAACATAATACTGATTAAAACAAACAGAATGATACCGGTTCTGCCGACAATTCGCGATGCCTCATCATAAATATTATTGTATTCTCTATCCACCGCCAACAGCCTGATTGCGATATTAAAAATAACCCCAGTCAACGCGAATGAGAAAAACAGCACAGCAGAAAACGCCGCCAGGATTCTTCGGCGTATTTTAGTTTTCTTCATTTTCATGCGCTTCACTACTTTCTTTTCCGCCGGCCTCAGCAGCGTTGGCGTGGGCTTGACGCTCAAACTCTATGCGCCTGAAAATTGCTTTGATCCGCATCACCAGTGCCATCGGTGAAAAGGGTTTTATCAAGTAATCATCACTGCCCAAATCCAGGCCTGTGGCGTAATCCAGGTCGCTGTCTCTCGCGGTCAGCATGATGATCGGCACGGAACTTTTCTTGCGCAGCTCTTTGCAGACAATAAAGCCGTTAGAGCCGGGCATCATCACGTCCAAAATCACCAGATCGGCGGGTGATTCGGCAAAAGCCGCGAGGAGCCGGTCGCCGGTCTCAAAATCTTCAACCGCATATCCGGCGTTTTCCAGGAACGCTTTAATAGCGACCCTGATATTTGTTTCATCATCTGCGATATATATTTTCTTTTCCATATTATAGTACCCTTTCGATTGGTTGCGTTCGAGATGGGGATGCCAGATTGATTGCATACAGTATTTTATCATTTTATCACAAAAATCTCAACAGGCAGAATCATCGCAATGATGTTTAAATTATAGCAGACTATCTCCCTGGTGAGACAGTCTGCTATAATTTTTGATCGTGTAAATATTTTCGTTTGTGAAAATTTATAAAATATGTACCGGGCGATACTTACGTTAATTTCGCTGATATCCATGGTCCAGCGGGCCCGCCCCAGCACCTAAATCCAGCATTGCAGCGATGGCCCCGGTGAGATACTCTTTCGCTAGTTGCACGCTTTCTTCAAGAGACTTGCCCTCTGCCAGTCGGCAGGCAATTGCCGAGGATAGGGTGCAGCCTGTGCCATGGGTGTTGCTGTTGCGGATGCGTTCGGCGCGAATCCATACAGATTTGCCGCTGTCGTACAGCAGATCGGCCGCTTCACGATTCCCATGGCCGCCTTTGAGCAGTACAGCACAGGGGAATTTGCCGCCGATCGTCTCTGCCGCTTTTTGCATATCCGCTTCGTCGGTGACTGCAAATCCGCAAATCTCCCCGCTTTCAGAGAGGTTGGGAGTGATCACGCGTGCGAGTGGGACAAGCTCGCGCATCAGTGTATCAATCGCGCCGTCGGAAATCAGCTTAGATCCGCTGGTGGATATCATGACAGGATCCAATACAATGTTCCGAG
>WQVW01000042.1 GCA_009785655.1 Oscillospiraceae bacterium
CCATTGGTGGACTTGCAGAGTGTAACGGATGAGATTGAGCTTGAGCTGCAAAACTCTCTCGAGCGTGAGATCAAAACACCTGAAATTGGCGAGATGGTGATGAAGCGGCTAAAAGGTCTTGATGAAGTCTCGTACGTGAGGTTTGCCTCTGTCTATCGCCAGTTTAAGGACATCAATACGTTTATGGATGAGCTGAACAAGCTGTTGCATGAGGATGGTTAAACAACGAACTGCAGACTATGGAGATAACAGCGCGGCGACTTGAAGTAAGGGCGAACGGTGTTCGCCCGTGTTGTGCGTTGTGGCGTAACATCCGCCACTTAGAAAATGTTTCTAAGCCGTATGCGCTCAATGGATGCGACGCTTTTCATCTGTGAAATGGCGGCACGCGCCGCGCCTTTGGCCGTGTCCGATTCTGAGATCAGTGCTTTTGACAGCTCACTGAGGGATGATCGTACCGACTCGATTTCCGTCTGCCGCAGAACCATGTGGATATAGGCGTCGTGCCTGTCCCATTTTCTTTGTGCCTTTCCGGCTGATTCCCGCGCTTTCTCCCAGTTTTCCGTGCGTATATATTTGTCAGTCTCTTCAACAAGGCCGGCGATGTCTGTTGTGATTTTTGTCAAAAAATGTATATTGACCATCGACACGGAGATCAGTAGGATCAATGACAAAAGCGCGATGAACTCTTTTTTCATGTGTCCTCCCGAGAGGCAAGGTAAACTTTGCCGGAAGTATCAGCTGTCATGAGAAATACATCGTCAGCGTGTTTGAGCTTTCTTGCGCCGAGTTGTTTTTCCAGCCATTGCAGATTGAACCCAAGTTTTTTGAGGTTATGCTCAATGATATGCCCGTCGTTTATCACAATGACGGGATATCCCACATCATCGGCTTGGATGTTCATATGTTTTGGCGTCAGCGGGGACTCGGCAGGATATAGAATCGCGCTCAGTGAACCGTCTGTTTCTAAAACGGCATATTTTACTGTGCTGATATCCAGGATATCTTTTTTTCGCAGCTGCTCTGAAAGCTCGTCTAAAGTGACTCTGTTTTTCTGCAGTTCAAGCGCACTGATTTTGCCGTTTTCGATAATCAGACTCGGTTTGCCGCATATTAGTGAGCGGAACTTTAAACTCTTCATCATGCCACCGGATATCAGCACTTGACATAACACCAGTATCATCACCGGGATCAGCCCATATAAAAGCGGTGTTCCGATATCCTGCAGCGGGTGTGCGGCCAAGTCTGATATCAGCACCGCCACCACAAACTCAGCCGGTTCCATCTCTCCCAATTGACGTTTGCCCATGATTCGCATGGATACGACAATGGCAAAATACAAGATCAAGGTTCTGATAATCGAAATAGCCAACGCAATAACCCCTTTAATTGATAAGCCGTCCGCCAGAAGCGAACTTTTTCTGATCATCACGGATCGTCAAAGGCACCCCTTGCAAGTGCGCGACATGGTTATAGTTGTTAGTTATTTCTTTACATATATACTGAAGCAAGAGGAGAAAAAAGATATGGCAATTCATGAAGAATGTGGGATTTTTGGGATTTATGACAAGGGCGGCAATTGCGCGCGCAGTGCATACTATGGGCTGTACGCGTTGCAGCACCGCGGACAAGAGGCCTGCGGCATTGCCACGATAAACGATCTCGAACTCTCTGTGCATAAAGACGTGGGACTTGTCGGAGACGTTTTTTCGGAGGCAACGCTCAACGCACTGGACGGAACCATGGCGGTGGGACACGTTCTGTACGGTGCCGGAAAAGGTTTGCGCCGCGAAAACGCACAGCCGCTGACACTGAATTACATCAAAGGCTCTTTGGCTGTGGCGCACAACGGCAGTTTGGTGAATAGTGCGGAGCTGAAGAGCGAATACGAATATAAAGGTGCGGTCTTTCATACGACGACTGATGCGGAGATCATCGCCTATATCATCGCGCAGGCGAGACTGCATTGCCCCAGTGTGGAGGAATCGGTCAATCAGGCGATGAAGCGGTTGAAGGGGGCGTTTTCGCTTGTTGTGATGTCCTCACGCAAATTGATCGCCGCGCGTGACCCTTGGGGATTCCGTCCGCTGTGTATAGGCAAGAGCGGGGACGCGTATATTTTCGCATCTGAAACCTGCGCACTGGAAACGGTGGGAGCCACTTTTGTGCGTGATGTTGAGCCTGGTGAGGTCGTGTGGGTCTATAATGGGGAGCTGCATAGTAATCGCGAGAATTGTGCCAGTGAATCAAATTTGTGCGTGTTTGAGCATGTATATTTTGCCCGCCCGGACAGCATCATCGACGGGCAGAGTGTATACGATGCGCGGATGCTTGCCGGGCGGCGCCTGGCGCAAGAGTATCCGATTGACGCAGACGTCGTTATCGGCGTACCGGAATCCGGACTGATTGCCGCGAAAGGGTACTCTACCGAGTCAGGTATACCGTATAATTACGGGTTCATAAAAAACCGCTATATCGGGCGGACGTTTATCAGACCCAGCCAGGCCAGTCGGGAGGAAGCGGTCAAACTCAAGCTCAATCCATTACGCGCAACGGTCAGCGGGAAGCGGGTCATCATGATTGAAGATTCGATCGTCCGCGGGACGAATGTCAAACAGATCATCGGGCGGTTGCGCGGCGTTGGGGCGAAAGAGGTGCATCTGCTTGCGGCGTCACCGCGATTTATCAGCCCCTGCTATTATGGAACAAACGTCTCATCGAAGGAAGAGCTTTTCGCCTATAAATATTCCACAGAGGAGATGCGTGTGATGACCGGTGCCGATACATTCGGATTCCTGAGTCTTGAGGGGTTAAAGGCCGCCGCGCCGGATTCAAAATGCGGATTTTGCGACGCTTGCTTCACAGAAAATTACCCGGTTAAATAACGTTGGGACACAGGTATCAACACACAAAAAAAACAGCCGAGAGACTTTCTCTCGGCTGGTTTTGCCTTATTAAATTGCCAATGAGTCTGTTTATTGTCCGTTGCGTGCCGCAAAGTTTTTAGAGGCACCAACCAGGAACAGAATGGGAAGTACAAGGCCGACCAATTCCAGTACGACACCGCCAAATCCCAGCATAACGCCTGAGAAAATAATAGTGGCACCGGCGAGTACAATATCAACAATGCCCAAAGTGCGCAGGAATCCGGCTTTTTCTAGGTTGTTGCTTTCTTTGATTCCGATGATCCCGACGAATAGTCTGTACGCTGCGGATATAAGTCCAATGATATAGACCAACGTGAGAACTGTAACATTGAGTCCCAATGTTCGTGCCAACAGTGCTGTGCCGCCTATTGCGATTAGTAAGCCAATGATTGCGATGCCGGCAAAAATGACATACAAAATGCCGACGACTTTTAAAATGCCGCTGCCTGGTGCTTTCATATAAATATCCCCCTAAAAATTTGTATTTTTCAGATGGAGTCCAAACTCCCTCCACTCTTTACGAAAACACTATACTCTTTCTTGTTCTGTTTGTCAATCCCATAAAAAGTGGTTTGGAATGCGCAGCCATTGTTTGTTCCTACTCAACATCCTCCACAACTGTTTCCGGCGGGGTTTCCAGCACATGCGGGTTGCGCAGAATGCTTCTAAACAGCTTGAATGCCTGGGAGAAATAAAATCCATCGCAAATGCGTTCGTCCATCACAAGTGTGAAGTCTATGTACTTGCGCAGGATGACGGTACCGTCTGCCTGTGTCTCGTACACTTTCCGCTTCGCACCGAACGAGATAAACAGCGGCATGTTGCCAAAATTGTACAGATGATGATAAATCACCGGTATGCCGATCGAACCAACGTCAGAGATCGTGAAAGAGCCGTGGAACGGGCTTGCCTGTATCAGCGACTTTGGCAAGCGGCCAAAGTAATCCAGCGCAGTCAAGCAAAAGATGACGAATTTAAGCAAAAGGCGTGGAAGCTTCACCAGCGATTTGGCGACGTCATCGGTGTTTGTCATCGCGGCGTCTTTGACTTTTGCGACTTCTACGTTCAATTTATCATATACGTCGTTGATGGTGTCGCGTGGGTCAAACGCTATTTTTATGGAGGTTTCCGGTGCGTTGAGCCGCATTTCCTTCTTAACAGTCGTGACAAAATCGATGCTGTTGCGGGCGAAAATTCTTTGACCGGATACAAATCGGTTCAAGCCCGGGTATTGTGAAGCAGTTCTGACAAACGTTGCCACAAATAAATGCAGCAGGCCGAGTCCGGGTTGTCCGTCCATACGCTTGGCCCTTAAAAATTTTTCCGCCTCGGTAATTTCTATAGAGTCCGAAAAGAAATTGCTTGCATCGCTTTTGACTTTCATGATGAACGGTGTCATCGCGTTATATGGTTCAAGCGTCCGCAGGCGGCGGCCTTCTTTTCTGTCGCCCAGCCTTTTTTTGTATGCCATTACTTGTCCACCTCTCTTCAGTAACATTGACTATACTACATCGCCATTCGACTTGCAACGACAACTTATTTTATTTTGTGATTTACTTGTCAAAACAGTGTAAAATAGTGTATATTAATCGGGTAGAATACAGTCTAAAATATAATATGGGGGAGGAGTGTCTCCTTATGTCTTTGGACGCGATAAAAAAAATCCAGGCCGCCGAGGATGAGGGGCGTGAGTCAATAATCCTCGCGCGTGAAAAAGCGCGGGAAACTATTAATAGTGCGGAGGAAGAAGGAGAGCAAGCCCTTGACGCTGCACGTGTCCGCGCGGAATCAGAAATTGCTGAACTTGTGCGCGGCTACGACCAACAAGCTGCGGAGGTTGCGCGTGAGCTGGCAGAGACAACGGCGAATCGCCAGGCAATGCTGCGTGCCAGGGCCGAAGGACGGCTTGAAAAAGCGGCTGCGTTTATAGTTGAAAGGATAATGGATATCTGATGGCAAGCGTAAAAATAAAAAAAATCAGAATGCTTGTCTCCTGTGCCGATAAAAATGCCCTGTTGAAAGAACTGATGCACTTAGGGTGTGTGGAGGTTTCAGCACCGGGGGATTTGCACCCGGAGCATGAGCTGATCCAAACGCAAAATGCCAAGGAGATGGCGCAGTTAAAGGCCGATTATGCGGCGTTAACGCATGGGCTTGATATTTTGAAAAAATATTCAAAAGCGAAGAGAGCCGCATCGAAGCAAAAGCTGGACAAGCACACGCTTCTTGATGGAAGCGAGACAGAACGCTGTCTTGAAACGGCAAGAAAACTCATCGCGTTGGATGCACAGGGATACGAGTTGAGTGCCAACGAGAAAAGCGCGCGCAGTTTTATAGAGTCGCTGAAGCCGTGGACACTATTGGATATCCCGCTGGACTACGCGGGGACACAATCCACGAGGCTTTTGCGCGGCACAATTTCAGCTGATTGCGAGGCAGACTCAGCGCAGGTTGAAGAGGCGATATATAAAGCCGTGCCAGAGTCCCAGATTTTTGTTGTATCATCTGATAAAACTTGGCATTATATAGCCATTATATGTTTGCGCGAAAAACTGCCGGAATTATCAGAAGTGCTGCGCGGATTTGACTTTGTGCCTGCATCGATAAAACCCACCGCAGGCATGGCGGCGGAGCATATAGAAAGTGCTGAGCGTGAATTAGACGCAATTGACAAAGCGCGTGAGGAGATTCTGTCGCAAATTTCAGAGATGGTTGCGCAAAGCGCAGATATTGAACGTTGCTGTGATCATATAGACGCAAAGATAACACTCACGGATGCGGCATCGAAACTATGTGTCACGACTGAATCAAGTCTGATGCTGACCGGATGGATGGCAGCTTCGGCAGAGGAAAAGTTGATTGTGGCACTCTCCAAATACAAATGCGCGTGGGAGATTACAGTGCCATCGCCCGAAGATCTTGACGAAGTTCCTGTCAAAGGACGATTCTATAGAGGCGGCGGCAGACCGTTTATGCCGTTGGAGATAAAAACAAAATACGTTGATATAATCAGGGAGGAAACTTGAAATGACACAAGGAATCGTGACATTTTGGCAGTCTTTTGGCGGGTTGGCGATTGCGCTGATGGGTGCGAGTCTTGCGGTGGCCATGTCCTGCCTCGGCAGTGCGAAAGGCATCGGCATCGCAGGCGAGTCCGCAGCCGGAATCTGTGCGGAAAAGCCGGCGCTTTTCGGTAAAACGATGATTTTGCAAATGTTGACTGGAATCCAAGGTCTCTTCGGGCTTGCCGTATGGATTGTTGCTGTATCCAGACTGGGCGTTATTGGTGGGAGTTTTGCGGGGATATCAGAGCAGACAGGATGGCTGATCTTTTTTGCGTGCTTGCCGGCCGCCATTGTGGGGTGGCGTTCAGCCATTTATCAGGGGCGCGTGGCTGCCTCTGCGATGCGGATTTTGGTGAAAAACCCGGGTGCATTCCGTGAAAGCATTATTTACTGCGTTGTTGTTGTGTTCTTTGCCGCCGTGGCCTTTAAAGCAACGCTGTTGATGCTGCTTAATATCAATATTTAGTTTGGTAGATGAGTATGATTGGAATTGAAAAAATTATCGCGCATATACAAGCGGAATCCATGGCGGAGTGTGAGCAAATAGAACGCGCCGCCTTGGCAGAGTGCGGGCATATCCGTGAAAAGCACACGCAGGCGGCGCAGGATGAATATCAGCAATTGATAGATGCCGGCACCAAAGCGGCGGCGCAGAGATTGGAGAGGCTGAGCAGTCTGGCGGCACTTGAGGCGAAAAAGCAAGTGCTGGTAACGTGCCTTGAGATGATGGATGCGGCGTTTGCGCTTGCGGCAAAGAAGCTGCGTACTCTCCCGGAATCGGCCTATGAAAAATTCCTCGCGAGTCTTGCCGAGGCGGCGGTGATCACAGGCAAGGAGACCATGGTCTTCTCGGCGGCGGATCTTAAAAAAGTTGGCAAAGCGGTGCAGAGTGCCGCTAATGCCGGTTTGGCGGACAAGGGGAAAATAGCACAACTTACGTTGTCAGAAAAAACGGCCGATATCAGCGGCGGTTTTATTCTGCAAGGCGATGGCTTTGAAGTCAATTGCAGTATAACCGCATTGATAGAGCGGTACAGAAACGAGTTGACCCCCGAAGTGTCGGCGATGCTTTTTGATTAATCTTTCGCGTTGATGAGACGATGGATAGAGGTGAAAATGAAAGATACAGACTTTCTGTTTCAAACATCCGCATTGTGCGTCAGAGAGGCGGACATGCGGGAAAAAATGGCACACGTGATTGCCGCACCATCATTTGCAAAGGCGGCGAAAATCCTTGCTGATTGTGGGTATCCGGATATGTCTGGGATGGACAGCGTCGAAATTGAAGATGCGCTGGCGGATCGCCGGGAAGATATTTTTGCGGAGTTTGCCGGAGACAATGCCGCACTGAAGATTGTCAATCTCTTTCGCGTGAAGTATGATTATCACAATGCTAAAGCGTTGATTAAATCGGCCGGGACGGGGTTGAATGCTCTGCAGATGTTGTCTGCGTCTGGCCGCGTTGAGTGTGAAGCACTTGCTGATGCGTTTGAAAACGCTCAGTTTTTGAATCTGCCGCCAATATTGGCCGGGGCGATAGACAACGCGCGCGAAATATTTGCGCGTACCGGGAATCCGCAGCTTGCGGATTCAGTGCTGGACAAAGCGTATTTTGCCGAGTTGAGCGCGTTGTCCGGAGAATTGGGAGACCCATTTATCGATGGGTATATTCGGTTGCTGATAGACAGTGCGAATCTGCGCATAACCATACGCGTCGGCAATGCTGGGCTTGGCGCAGATTTTTTGGACACAGCACTGATCCCAGGCGGAGGCACGGATCTTTTGCCGGAGACAAGTCACAACGCATCGCTTTCACAAGTTGAACAGACGATCGACAATGCCGTGATGCGATATATTAGCGAAGCTGATTACATAAGCTTCGGCGCGGGGTCGGTGCTAGCGTATCTTGCAAAACTTGAACGAGAGATCATTGCCGTGAGGATGATATTTTTAGGCATTCCGGCTGACGTGATAATGGAAAGGATTTATTGATGGATGAGCGGTAAAATAGTTAAAGTTTCAGGCCCGCTTGTTGTGGCGGAGGAGCCATCCCCAGACGCAGCGATCGCGGGGATTGTGAGTGTCGGTTCACAAAAACTTATGGGCGAGATTGTGGGCATAAGCCGCGATTCGGCTGCAATACAGGTCTATGAGGATACAAGCGGTTTACGTGTGGGAGATGAAGTGATCGTGGAAGCAGGGGGCGAAATGCTTTCTGTTGAGCTTGGCCCCGGCCTTTTGGGCAACATGTTCGACGGAATCCAGCGTCCGTTCAAAGCCTTACAAAAGATTGCCGGAGACACGATTCAGCAAGGGATCACGTTTCCTGCCTTGGACAGAAAGCGCCGGTGGGAGTTTGTTCCGAGCGCATCCGTAGGTGACGGGGTGACAGGCGGGGATATAGTTGGTGCTGTTGAGGAGACGGAGGGTTTTGTTCACAAGATTATGGTTCCGCCCGATGTTTCCGGGGTAATCCGGCACATTGATTTTGGAACATTCACGATTGAAGAGCCTGTCTGCAAAGTGGAGACGCCCGCGGGAGAGACGGTGGAGATCACAATGATCCAAAAATGGCCGGTCAGAACCGCCCGCCCGGTTGTGCGGAAATTCCCGCCGGACACGCCGTTGTGTACAGGACAGCGGACACTTGATACACTGTTTCCGATTGCTTATGGCGGGGCAGCCGCTGTGACGGGCGCGTTTGGCAGCGGAAAGACAACACTTCTGCAATCGCTTGCGAAATGGGCAGAGGCAGATATCGTCATCTATATCTGCTGTGGTGAGCGCGGCAGCGAAATGGCTGATCTATTAACACAGCTTCAAGAAGCGTCTATATGCAGGACGGGGATCATTGCCAACACCGCTGATATGCCGATAGCGGCGCGGGAAGCTGCCGTCTATTCCGGCGTCACTATCGCTGAATATTATCGTGATATGGGATATAACACACTGGTGTTGACTGACTCCGTCACCCGCTTGGCAGAGGGGTTGCGTGAGATTTCCAACCGATTGGGAGAGATGCCTGGGGAAGAAGGATACCCCGCGCACCTGTCAGCCAGAATAGCCGAATTCTATGAACGGGCCGGCAGTGTTGAATGCCTTGGTGGGCAAAGAGGTTCCCTAACAATGATCGGCGCGGTGTCTCCACCGGGTGGGGATTTGTCAGAGCCTGTGACCCAGGCAGTGATGCGGAGTATCAAGGCTTTCTGGATACTTGATGATGTATTGGCCTGTCAGCGGCATTTTCCGGCGGTGGAGTGGTTTGAGAGCTATTCGCACTATATTGACGCATTAACGCCATGGTATAACAGCAATTTCGGCACGGAATTTTCAACAAACCGAAGCCGGGCGATGACGATGCTGCGGAAAGCGGCGGCACTTTTGCAAATGGCGAAGCGAACAGGCCAAAGGGAGTTTTCTTCCGAAGATATGTTGATGCTTGAGACGGCGCAGATAATCCGTGAAGATTTTCTGCGTCAGGACACTGACGAATATAGTGCGTATGAACAACAGGCAATGCTGTTGTCATTGATACTTTACTACCACGAAATCTGTGCGGATGCGCTGCAAAATGGTTTGACTGATGTGCAGAAGCTGTTTGAAATACCGGCCCGCAAGAGACTAGGGCAAACCGTTGCATCCGAAGAATATCATGAACAATATCGTGCCATCGCAGAGGACATGGAAAGCGAAGTTGACGCGCTGATAGCGGAAAGGGGAGGGGCGGATTGATAAAAGCGTATCGCACGATACAGGAAGTATCCG
>WQVW01000043.1 GCA_009785655.1 Oscillospiraceae bacterium
AACTGCGGGTATTTACGGTTATTATAGCATCACCTGTGTGCGCATACCAATTCTTTCCCTGTCTAGCGATATCGTTTGAATTTCTAATTTTATCTTTACACCACTCAACAACATCTATGTCAGCCAAACTTAAATTTCGTCTTATTCGCATAACGCCTAATTCTGTTGTGTGTAAGTTGTCAAGGTTGATCAGCAAATCATTTTTCATTTTACTCACCAGCAAATATAAATTTCTGCATTATAAACAAAACACCCGACCCTGCGGGGTCACCCTCTTTACTAAAGAGGGCGGAGAGAACGCACGCCCAAACCTTGCCCTCTTTAGTAAAGAGGGTGTCGACCGCAGTCGGCGGGTGTTTTGTCCGTTCCCCGCAACACATTGTATCACAAAGCAATCTTATTCGGCAACAAGCTTTTCCCGCAACAGAGTCAATTCATCTGCCGTCAATCCGCAGGATTCCAGATATCCTGCCACCCCGCCATAAGCGGTTTGTATATGTGCCAGCAAAGTCTCCATGTTTTCCGGGGCGGTTCTGAAAAACGGGCTGGATAGATCCGCCGTCTCGCCCGGCCAGCGTTTTAGATAGTGCGCTAAAACTTCGCGGTACACTTCCGCGAGATAAAGCTCCGACACGCAGTAATCGGCAATGATATCCGCTTCCGCCACGTCGGTCAGGCCGAGCAATAGCGCGGAAATCACGCCCACTCTGTCTTTGCCGGTGGTGCAATTGAAAATCACGCCGCCGCGGGATTGCGCCATCACACCAAGCGTGGTTCTGACCCAGTCTTTGGAATTTGTAATCAGTTCGATATATTTCTCGCCCCAATTAACGAACGCGTCCATCGCCGGGCGATTTTTGGGGTGATTCGCCGACGCGAACGCCAGCTGTTTGTCAAACGTCGGACAGCGGTGATATATGAAGCTCTCATCGGACGCGAAAACGCTCGGGTACGCGGCCACTTCGCTGTCGCCGCGGAAATCGATTGAATCGGTGATTCCACAGGATTTTATCAGTGCAATATCATCGGTAGTCAATGCCCGTGGGGCTTCGCATCTGATGAATCGCCCAAACTTTGTCACACCGCCGCCCATGGTTGGATGTCCGCCCAAGTCACGGGCATTCTTCAACCCTACAAGCGGCAGCCTGCGATAATGCATAGCCTTTACACCTCCTAGTACTATGTGATATTATATCACAGTAATGCAAATTTTAACAGGGAGGCAACGATGAAAAAGATATATGACGGCAAAACAAAAACCGTCTATCAGTTAGACGACGGCAATTATCTGCTGAAATTCAAAGACGACGCCACCGGGACTGACGGTGTGTTCGACCCCGGTGCGAATACTGTTGGGCTTTCAATCGAGGGACTTGGACAGGCAGGTCTGCGGATGACTGAATATTTCTTCCGCAAGATAAACGACGCGGGATTCCCCACCCATTTTGTAAAAGCCGACATAGCAAAAGCAGAGATGACGGTTTTGCCTGCTAAAATGTTCGGCAAAGGCGCAGAAGTGATCTGCCGGTATCGTGCCACAGGCAGTTTTATGCGCAGATACGGCGAGTACATCGAGGAAGGCGCACCGCTTCCCGCGTTGGTAGAGGTCACGTTAAAAGACGACGACAGGGGCGACCCGCTAATCACCCGCGACGCGTTAGATACATTGGGGATTCTGACCTGTTCTGAATACGACAAACTCAAAGATCTAACACAAAAAATCACCGGCCTGATTAAGACCACGCTGGAATCCAAGGGGTTGGAGTTGTACGATATCAAGCTGGAATTCGGCCGGGCTGAGGGAAGCAATGGCATCATCCTGATAGACGAAATATCCGGCGGCAACATGCGCGTATATAAAGACGGTAAGATCGTGGAGCCAATGGAACTTGTGCGGCTGATATTGGATAATTGAAATTATGGGATAAATTTGTAGAGGCGGCTGAATGCCGCCTCTATTTGTTAGCTCTCCATTGTCACTTTCAGAAACTGTCCCGTATAGCTGCGTTCGCATAGAATCGCTTCTTCCGGCGTACCCTCAAACAACAACTCTCCTCCGGCGTCGCCGCCTTCGGGGCCGAGGTCGATTATATGGTCGGCTGTTTTGATAACATCCAAGTTATGTTCAATCACCACGACAGTATTTCCTGCGTCCACTAAGCGGTTTAATACATCGATCAGTTTCGCGACATCGGCTTTGTGCAGTCCGGTGGTCGGTTCATCGAGTACATAGAACGTGCTGCCGGTGGATCTTTTGGAGAGTTCTGTTGCAAGTTTTACTCTCTGCGCCTCTCCCCCTGACAGTGTGGTAGATGGCTGACCCAGTTTTACATAGTCCAGCCCAACGTCAATCAGCGTCACCAGCTTTTGGCGGATCTTTGGGATATTCTCAAAAAACTCCAGTGCTTCAAACGCTGTCATTTCAAGCACTTCGTATATGTTTTTGCCTTTGTATTTGACCTCCAGCGTCTCGCGATTATACCGCTTGCCTTTGCAGACCTCGCACGGGACAAATATATCCGGCAGGAAGTGCATTTCGATTTTAATCAGCCCGTCTCCGGAGCAAGCTTCACACCGGCCGCCTCTCACGTTGAACGAGAATCTGCCCGATGTATATCCCCGCGCTTTCGCATCCGGTGTGGAGGCGAACAGATCGCGGATATCGCCGAACACCCCGGTATAAGTCGCGGGATTCGATCTTGGCGTACGGCCAATTGGAGACTGGTTTATATCTATAATCTTGTCCAGATACTCCATGCCCTCAATCCCCTCATGCTTGCCGGGGCGCGTTTTTGCGTTGTTCAGCTCCGCGGCGAGGGATTTGTATACAACCTCATTAATCAGCGATGACTTTCCGCTGCCTGACACGCCGGTGACGCATGTCATCACACGCAGTGGGATTTTTACTGTCAAATTTTTCAGATTGTTCTCTTCTGCGCCTTTGACAACAAGTGCCTTTCCATCTCCCTCGCGGCGAATACTTGGTATGGGAATTTGCATTTTCCCGCTCAGATACTGTCCAGTGACCGACTCATCGCATTTTAAAATATCTTCCACGGATCCCGCGAAGACAATCTCTCCGCCATGGACACCGGCACCGGGACCTACGTCTACAATGAAATCCGCTTCCATCATCGTCTCTTCATCATGCTCAACCACCACCAGCGTGTTGCCCAGATCACGCAGACGCTTCAGCATGTTCAACAGCTTTACGTTATCTCGCTGATGTAGGCCGATGGACGGTTCATCCAGAATATACAAGACTCCCATCAATGACGACCCGATCTGCGTGGCCAGCCGAATCCGCTGACTCTCTCCGCCGGACAACGTCCCAGCCTTGCGAGAGAGTGTGAGATACTCCAACCCCACGCTGACGAGGAATCCAAGCCGCTCGCGGATTTCCTTTAAAATCCGCTGGGCGATCATCTCGTCTTTTTCGGACAGCTTTAATGTGTCGATAAATTCCAGTGCCCGGACGATTGAGAGTCCCGCATAATCGGCAATGCTGATGTCGCCGACCGTGACAGCCAGTGCCTCTTTCCGCAGACGCAATCCTTCACACGCGGGACACGGGTGCTCTGCCATATATTGCTCCAGCTCCCACCGCATGGATGTGCTTTGCGTGTCTTTATATCTCCGTTCGATATTATTGACAATCCCCTCAAACGGCTGCGTCAGCGTGCCGTGTCCGCGTTCTTTATCGTATTTCAGCGACAATTTCTCTCCACCGGTACCGTATAGGATCACTTGCATCACCTCATCCGGCAGGTTCTGGATTGGCGTGGACAGCTTGAAGTTATATTTTTTCGCCAGTGCCTCAAAATACATCTTGGCAATCCCGTCATTTTTGATGTTGCCCCAGCCGGAGGCAGATATCCCGCCCTCCAGCACAGACATCGACGGGTTCGGTATAATCAGCCGCGGATCTACCCGCAGCTGCGTTCCCAAACCAGTGCATTCAGGACATGCGCCGTGCGGATTGTTGAACGAGAACAGCCGCGGGGCGAGTTCTTCAATTGACACGCCGCAATCTTCGCACGCATAGTTCTGTGAGAACAGTAAATCCCGCCCCTCGTCGGGTAAATCGATTATCAACAGCCCACCCGATAGACTCAGTGCCGTTTCCACCGAATCTGTCAGCCTGCGGACAAGGTCTTCTTTAATCACCAGCCTGTCCACTATGATTTCGATATTATGTTTCTTATTCTTATCCGGCTTGATTTCTTCCGAGAGATCATACACACTGCCGTCCACACGCACGCGGACGTATCCGGATTTCCTGGCATCGGCGAATACGCCCTGGTGCTCGCCTTTACGCGCCCGTATCACCGGAGCCATTACTTGAATCCGTGTGGATACAGGCAGTGCCATCACACTGTCAACAATTTGATCTACTGACTGCTGCTTTATCTCCACACCGCATTCCGGGCAGTGCGGAATGCCAATCCGCGCCCATAGCAGGCGCAGATAGTCATATACTTCCGTCACCGTACCAACGGTGGATCTTGGGTTGCGGCTGGTTGTCTTTTGGTCTATCGAAATCGCCGGGGACAATCCCTCGATATAATCTACATCCGGTTTTTCCATCTGCCCCAAGAACTGCCGGGCATATGCGGATAAAGACTCCACATACCGCCGCTGCCCTTCAGCATAGATTGTGTCGAACGCCAGCGAACTCTTACCGCTGCCGGATATGCCGGTCAGCACAACAAATTTGTCCCGTGGGATTTCAATATCTACGTTCTTTAGATTATTCTCTCTCGCGCCTTTGATGAATATATTGTTTCGCATATAATTTAATCTCTTAACTCTTTTCTTTTCACTTTTTAATTTAGGGGCGTAAATCGCCATAGGCTATGACCGGGAATCTGCGTGTTGTGGCAAAATAGTAGTCGAAGATATCGCGGGCAATACCCATGATCGCCCCGCCGGAACCGCCGCGCTCTACGACAATGGCGATCGCGATCTCCGGATTATTTGCCGGGGCATAGGCAACGAAAAGGCCGTTATTCACGTCTTCATACGTGCGCTGAACCGTACCGGTTTTTGACGCTACCCGTATATTATAATCCGCAAACATGCTTCTGGCAGTCCCCCATTGGGAGGCACCGACCATCCCGGCTTGCAGATAGCGTATAAACTCCGTCTCCTCTATCACGTGCTGAACAGTTGGTGTATGTGTGTATAGCACTTGCGACAGATCAGCACTTCTGACTCTGCTGAGCAGTGTCAGCGCGTTGCGGACGCCATCGTTGGCGATGGTCGCCGTATAGGTGGCAAGCTGCACCGGTGTGAACATGTTATACCCCTGCCCAAACGCTGTAAGTGCCGTATCGGCGAGAAACCAGCTTTGATCCTGTCTCTCAGTATACCATTCGTGCTTGAAGTCAGGGTCACCGACTCTGCCTAATCTTTCGCCTATCTGTATGCCTGTGGGCATACCAAGGCCGAACTCGCGGGAGGCATTTCCCATGGCAAATCCGGCGTAACGGGCATAGCTTGGAATTCTTCCCATCGATTCAAAGAAAAAGTAGTTGCAAGAGTGGGCAAGAGATTCCACCACGTTCAACTGCCCATGTCCGGCACCGATGACAGGGAGAATCCAGCATCGGGCTGTGAAGTCAACTTCCCCTGTCCTTGAATTTATTATTCTATACAGCCCCGTGCAGTTGATCTGTGACCATCTTGTAGCCGTCCCTTCCCGCAGTGCGGCGAAGGCGGTAACCATCTTGAATGTAGAGCCGGGACTGTATATCCCTTGTGTGGCACGGTTAAACAGCGGTCTGTTCGGATCTGCTGACAAATCTGAAAAATCCTCCACCCTTGTGGCCAGGTTGAACGTCGGGTAAGAGACAGAGGCCAGCACCTCTCCGGTTCGGACGTCAGTGACAACCACCGCCCCGCCGGTGATTCTGTCAAGCTCTGACCGATCCGGATGGTTATTCAGCGTCTCTATATGATCCCGCAGCGCATATTCCGCCAGTTGCTGGAGTTCGATATCTATCGAGAGAAATACATGATTGCCCGGCACTGGCTCTTGATCCACTACAATATCAGTGATTGTGCCGTAAATGTTGGTTGTAACGATTTTCGACCCTGAAATTCCGCGCAGATACTCTTCAAACGCGAGCTCCGCGCCGACTCTGCCAACAATGGCATCCCTGGGATACCCCAGCTCTGTAACAAACCGTTCAAACAAAGCCTCAGTAATGCCGCCGACATAGCCCAGCAAATGCGCGGCGTACGGCGTGTGATATTCCCTGACAAATGTGTTTTCAATGTGAACACCGTGTTTATGCCGCTCTTCAATCATGGCTACAAAGTCATGCGGCACATCATGCGCGAATACATACGGCGGAATGCCGCCGTCAATTCGCCGTATCTCCAACTCATACCGCACACCCATGATGAGCCGCGCGTCATTGATGCCGATGGTGTAGTCAATTTGATAATGTCTGCGCATCCAATCTAAAAGCTCTGACGCGGTGATATCCGGGTCAAGACCTCTGTGGAATTCAATATATCTGTCCAGCCTGCGACGCTGTGTGGTTGTCATGTCCGCCAGAAACTCGAACGGCGACCCCATCGTGATGGGGAGCGTGTCCGTGTATGAAAGTCCTGCATCCAGTGTGGCGTAAATCAGATCCAGTATAATCTCATTACGTCTGGCAGGTGAGTTCGGCGAATTTTGACTGGCCAGCTGATTCCAGTCAAGCGTGATGTTCAGCGCCGGCCGACCCGACACAAGCAGGATTCCGTTGCGGTCATATATATTCCCCCGCGCGGCGACAGTCGTAATATTGCGTCTTGTGACGCTTACCGGCGGCAATCCATCCCCGGGCGATTGCGCTTCAACGATCTGTATCCTGTACAGGGTGAGTATATATACAGCCATCATCACCGCCAACAGGGTAAAGATCAGGCCTATTCTGAACGGTTTATAAAGTTTTTGCATTTTTTAAGCTCCTTTGCGGTGTGGGTTGATATCCTGCAGGGACGAACTGTGTTCGCCCCTAAAATCATTGCATTTTAGGGATGCAGTACGCTTGCATTACCGAATTCTTCCCGGGGGCAAAATCCGTCCGGCACGACGACCCAGCGCACGCACCACCGGGTAAATCGGGAAAACGAACAGCATAGAAAATATCGTCTGCCGCATTGCCACCATCGCCAGTGCCTGCGGTGGGATTCCTGTGAAAAACACCAGCGGAAACATCTGCGCCGCCACGGATATCGCCAGCACAACAACACTTGCGATATAAAAGGACAAAAATCCGCGTCTCATGACGGTATCAGCCAGTGTGCCAACCAACAATCCGGTAAACGTCAGCAGGACGGTAAACACGCCAACCGGCGCGTTAAATGAGATATCACACATAATCCCAGCAAATATCCCGGCAATGCCGCCGATATCGCGCCCCTCAAACACCGCGATGCCTGTGGCGGCAACCGGCAGTATCAACGGTACAAGCCCGAACAGCTGAAGATGTATTAAAATCATGTCCTGCAAGGCGTAAATCACAAAAAACAGTAGAGCATGCAGGATGATAGAGACAAAAATCCGGCGTCTATATAAACGTTTTTTCATAATAAATCGTCAAACTCAGTGATAACAAATACTTGATGAATTGAGTCAAGCGGACGGAATTGCCGCACAGTGGCATATCTGCCAAGCCCCGTCGCGTGGGAGAATACTTCAACGACCTCTCCCATCAAAAGCCCGCCCGGAAACACGCCGACACCGCCGGAGGTGACAACATGATCCCCGGGAAGCACCGGCATTCCATCCGGAATGTTATCCAACATAAAATATCCGGAACCCATCAGCGCGAAGTCGCCACGAGCCGTGATGGATTGTCCGCCGTCACCCACGAAAACCCCGGCGGCAAAAGAGGTATCCAACACCGTGGTCACGGTGGCGGTAGTCGCAGTAACCGCCGTCACTCTGCCCACCAACACGCCATACTCTGTCATCACTCCGTCACCCACACTAATGGGGCTGTTCCAATAGTTGCTATATCCTTTATTAATAACAAACGAGGAATAGAAGTTCGAGCCGCCCCACCTGACAACAGTGGCCGGTTCATTTGACATCTCACGGCGTGCGGGTAAATTCAAATACGCACGCAGAAACTCGTTATCGGCACGCAGCGCCTCCGCTTCACGATGAGCCAGCTGCAAATCCGTCAATTCGCGCAGCAGCCGCTCGTTTGTTTCAATCAGCGTTTCGTACCTGTGAATACTTCCGTATATCTGTTCAAACATCTGCGCCAATTGCGTTGATACAAAGTTCAGCGGGCGCGACAAACGATTGGCTGCGTTTGTGACAGGCCCCTGGCTGCCAAAAATATTCAGTGAGACAAACGTACTAAGCGCGATTAAAACAGCCACAGATGCAATGACGATCGACTTCTTGCTAATAAGCGCTTTCATCTTAGATTTCACCCTTTTTCGTAATTATCATGTCGTACGGTGTTGTCTGCCAGTAAGCCTGGACACAAAACACCCGCCGACTGCGGTCGGCACCCTCTTTACTAAAGAGGGTATGGGTTTGCGTTGCGTTTCCCCGCAGAGTCAGTCCTTTTGTCCTGACCGCACGCTACAAAATTATACCAAAACTTTTAAGCATGTCCGAAAGTCTGGCCAGCGGCAACCCCATCACGTTGAAGAAATCTCCGTCAATCCGTTCTACCAGCAGTGCACCGCGCCCTTGTGCGCCGTATGCACCGGCTTTGTCCATCGGTTCGCCTGTTTTGACGTATCGCAGAATCTCCTCGTGCGATAATTCCCTGAAATACACATCCGTTGCCTCCGCACCGAAGGATCGGATAGAGCCTGCCAGTACGCACACGCCGGTATATACCGTGTGCCTCCGGCCTGAGAGTTTTTGAAGCATGTCCACCGCATCCGCCGCATCCATCGGCTTCTCTATCGGCTTGCCGTCAAGATACACCACTGTATCGGCGGCAATAATAATCGCATCTTGCGCATCCTGTTTCGTGTTTTTTTGCACACGAAATGGCAACGTGGCATCCTGTTTTTCAGACTCCGGAAATAGTAATAAAGCATCTTGCATTGTATCACAATTTGATACCAAACGCGATACATTCACCGCTTTCTTCACAGCAAGTTTACAAACTGCCTGTTCCGGCGTCAAATCAAGGTCTATCACTTCTGCGGACGTGTCGGGGATCACTGTGAACTCAAGCCCCAGCATTTCAAGCAATTCCCGTCTTCTGGAGGAATTTGATGCCAATACGATTTTACGGTTTTGCTGGTTTATCAATGTTTACTCCACCCCTCTGAAATACAATCCTCTGGTAAATCCGGACGGTTCGTAATCACCCAATCCCATGTATCGTTTGGCGACTGATACACATTCGACCGCGTTCTCGGTGGTGAACATCAGCCGTTGCGCCCATAGGCCTATGCCTGTGAACATATGCAACTTGTCCGCCAGAAACATTTTTTTAGAGTTAAGCACAACATTCCGGCAACCGAATTCCGGTACAACGGGAAAAACCGCACCGATTCTGTCATGCAATCCGCCGAAATTGTCGCAGGAGCATACACCGGCACTGTTTTTGACAATGCAAGCCTCTGTAATCATCAGCGGCAGACGTCCATATACTATCGCTTCAGTATCAAGCG